>JANLFW010000007.1 GCA_024653305.1 Candidatus Acetothermia bacterium
GCCAAGCCGATGCGTCCGGTCGGGCTGGCATAGAACAGGTTGGGCTCCTTGTAGACGATGGTGAAGTTCTTGTCGTCCCGAACCTTGATCTCCTCGATGATCGCCGAGAACGTTCGGAACGTCACCGGGATCAACGGGTGGTTCTGGACCTCAAGGGTGAACAGGACATCGGCGGTGGTGATGGGGACCCCGTCCGACCAGAAGGCCTCATCGCGGATCGTCCAGTCCACTTCCTGGCGCACGAAGTTCCCCGCCGCGTCGCGGACGATCCGAAGACGGCCGTTGGCCTCGCTGGGGACCTCCGTGGCCAGCCCGGGCAGAAGGTTCCCTTCGGTGTCGAAATAGGTGAGGCCGATGAAGAACAAGGCCATCACGTTCTCTTTCGTGTCGGCTGCACCCTCCCACGGATTGAGCTGGTCCGGTTCCTGGGTTGTCCCAATGACGATGTTGTTCTGGTCTGGCCCACCCCATACAATCGCTCCCACCAGAACAATCAACAGAAATGCCATTCCAACCTTGTGCACCATCGAACACCTCCTTGCATCAAACACGCTGGTTGAGACGCCTCATCCAAATGGAGGTTGCCAGGTGCCTCCCTTCCCACCCCCTTGCGCTCCGAGGACATGGCCCAGCTCGGGGCCGGAGTCAACGCTGGGGGGCATTATACGTGGTTCCCGGCGGGAAGTGAAGAGCTCTGCCTCTAGCCTGTGTGGGAAACCGGGAACCTCCGCCCCGGGGCTTCCTCATCGTCTTCATTCTCAACGCGAGTGGACCTGGGCCGAAAAAAGCCCGGCCCATTCGGGCCGGGCCCCGTCCGTCAACCGAAGAACCCCTGGCTTAGGGGCCCTCCAGGGCCCCGATCGTGGTCTGCCACCACACGATCCTGACCACGTCCGTATAGGAGATCGGCATCCCGATCCGGAAGTTCAGGCTGGGCACCAACGCCCCGGTGTACCCCTCCGGCACCCCCACCACGAGCGGGTTGGTGGGTGGGCTGACCATAAACTCTCGCAGCCGCACGAATCCCGACGAGCGGTCGAGGTTCCCATCGCCGTCCATGTCCAGGCGCAGGTCCATGTAGATGGACGTGGCCCCGGTGACCTGGAACGCGTACGTCACTCGGTTCGATACCACCGAGCCCTCGAACACCAGGCGCCACCCCTCGGTGGTGGGCTCAGGGATCAGCCCAAGCGGGGATGGACCGGCCTCGGTGGACACCCCCACGAACTGGCCGTCGGTGCGGAGCTCGATCCGGTAAGCGTGCGGGGTGGTCCAAGTGGACGCCCCGTTCACGGTGATCCGCCAGGTGTCGGTGCCCCACACGTAGATCCCGGGGATCCCGAACATGGGGGGCATCCCGGGGATCCCGGTCCACACCACCGTCACCGGCCGCGTGGTCTGCCCGGTGGCGCCCATGTTGTCCATCACGTACAGGGTCACGTTGTAGGTGCCGGGCAGGGTGTAGGTCCACGTCACGACTGCCCCCGTCCGGTCCACCACCCCGTCCCCGTTCAGGTCCCACTGGTAGGCGATGATGGACCCATCGGGGTCATAGGACCCGGTGCCGTTGAACGTCACCGATGTCCCCGGAAGCGGGGTCGGAGGCGTGTAGGTGAACTGGGCCACCGGCGGCTGGTTTACCGCGAAGGGGGTCAGGGCCACATCGAGGGTGCGGGTCCGCCCAGCGATGATGAACACCCGGACCGAGTGGTCCTGGTACCCGGACTTGCGGATGAGGACATCGTGGAACCCGGCAGTGAGGTTGAGGGTCCGCGGCGTCCACCCCCGGAACACCCCATCCACGTACAGACGGGCCAGGGAAGGCGTGGTGTTCACCACAAGCGTCCCATAGCCGGGGGCCACCCCCGACACGATCTCAAAGCTCGTGAAGTCGAACGCTCGCTCCGCCGGCTCCGGCACCAGCCCCTGGATCTGCACCTGGAACTGGAGCGGGTCTGGGCTCAGGATCGGGAACGGGATCTCCACCGAGAACCCGCCGAAGATCCCCGGGATGGGCTGGGTTACAGCCATGATCTGCAGCCACTCCGTGCCTGTGGGCGGATCCACCCTCCATCGGAACGTGCCCGGCCGGGGCAACGTGTGCCGGCCGGCCGGGAAGTAGTTCTGCTGGTCGTACTGGTTGGGGAAGATCTGCTGCACTCGGCCGTCGGGCAGGATGTCCCAGATGTAGATGTACGCGGCCTTGTTCACCTCGAAGTTGACCTGAACGTACTCGCCGATCGCATACGCCGGCTTGTCCACCCAAATCCGTACCGTAAGCCCTTCCGGCGTCGGGGGCTCGATGATGATCCCCTTCGGCTCCACCTGGCCCAAGCCGGTGGCGGCCAGGGCCAGCACCAATGCCACGATCCATGCCATCTTCTTCATGCACTACCTCCTTTCCGGTTGCAACACGCGCTCCATGATCTGCGCCAAGACTGGCGCCCTAACCGCCGCCAAAAGAGCGTCGATTTCCGGGGCCAACGGCGTGCCCGTCCGCGCGAGCTTCCCGAGCTCGCTTTGGACAAACAAAAGCATCCCATCGTAATCCGTAAAACTCCCCGACACCCCGGTGATGAAGTCCCCGAGGATGCGGGCCACCTCCATCCTGAGCGCGGGGCTGTATGCACCGAGGACGACGAAGGTGGCCGCGCCCAGCCGGGCCCGCAACTGGAGCTCGGAGGCGACGTAGTCCCACCGCTGCGTCTGCATCCCCTTGGCGATCGCTTTGGATGCGGTGACCAGAAGATGATCCATGACCACACCCTGCTGGAGGACCGGGATGAGGATCTGGGTGAGCTGGATGGCGACCTCTACAGGCACCGTGGCCAACGCTTCGAAGAACGGCTTGGCCACGCGGGGATCAACCGTGCCCTGAGCGAACGCGCCCGGCAGGATGCCGAGCCACGATGCCTTCACCTCGGGCGGCAGGCTCGACCGCTCTAGCCAGTCCAGCACCTGGGCCGGGGAAACCTGTTCCACGATGAGCGGGACCTGGGCCTGGGCGATGGCCCACGCCCCTACCACGAGGACCGCCACCACGCGACGGATCACGAGCCCCCCCCGATGTACCGCACCGAGGCGTACTCGCCGAAGCTGCGGACGTACTCGTCGGCCAAGGGGTCCTGGCCGATCCACCGCCCGTCCACGACGAACGCGTACTCGTACCGCCCGGGAGGAAGGGCGATGGTCGCGGTCCAGATACCGTCGCCATCCGGATCGGCCAGGGGCACCGGCTGCCAGGCGGAGAAGTCCCCGACCACGGCCACCATCCGGGCGCCGGGGACGGCCACCGCGAACAGGCTGCCCCCGTGGGCAAGAAGGGGGGACGGACCCGGCGCCGATAGGCGCCCGATGACGAACCCGATGGCCAACACGGCCACACCGCACCCGGCAAGGGCCCACCGCCACCGCGCCCGGGCGAGCCGGGCCCAAAATGGACGCCGATCCGGGCGGGCAGCGAGTTCGGCCATGACCCGGGCCTCCATCCCCGCCAGGCGGGGCAGCCCCGCTTCCACTTCTTGGGCGATGGCATTCCGAATGCGCTCGTCCAGTTCGTCAAACGGCATCATGGATCACCCCCCGTTCCGCGAGCTCGGCCCGTACCAGGGCCCGCGCCCGGTGCAGGCGCGTCTTCACCGTCCCCAGCCGGAGGCCGAGGGTCTCGGCGATCTCCTCCAGAGAAAGCTCGTGCCAGTACCGCAGCACGAGCGGGGCCCGGTACGCCTCCGGGAGCCCCCACACCGCCTCCCGAACCGCGGCCTCCATGTCTTCCCGCCACACCATGTGCGCTGGGTCCTCGGCCCAAATGGCCTTGGGCATGGGATCACGCCGGCGCCGCCGGAGCGCGTTCTTGGCCACGTTGGCGGTGACGGCGAACAGCCAAGTGGAGAACTTGCGCGAAAGATCGTACCGATCCAGGCGCTGGTAGGCGCGGATGAACGCGTCCTGAACCACGTCCTCGGCGTCGGCCCGGTTGCGGACGATGGCCATGGCCACCCCGAATGCCGCGTTCTTGTACCGGCTCACGATCTCCCCCCACGCCTCCAGGTCCCCGTTCAGGCTACGTTGGATGAGCACCAGCTCTCCTTCGGACACCTGGCCTCCTTCCGCGGGAATATACACCGTGCCGGAAGGGAGGGTTTCGGGCGGGACACGTGTCCGCCGGCCGACGGACGGAACCGCTGAGCGGAGTTCGCTGTATTCCTCTGGGGTACGCGTGAGTCGGGCTACGCTCGGGCCAGTTGAAGCACAAGGAGGTCGGTATGCGCAGTGTCGGCAAGGTAGCGGTGTTGGTCCTTCTCGGGCTGGGGCTTTCCGGGTGCGCGTGGCTGTTCACCCCGCTCCAGGCGGTGCTCACGGCGACGCCTACGTCCGGCGTGGCCCCTCTGAGCGTGACCTTCAGCGCGGCCGGCTCGACCGGAACGATCGTTTCCTTCACCCTGGACTTCGAGACCGACGGGACCGTGGACTACACCGGCACGGACATCACCGTGGCCGTGGTCCATACCTACGACGCGCCCGGGACGTACACCGCCACCCTCACCGTGCAGGACGCCCGGGGCAGGACGAACGCGGCCACGGTGACGATCACTGTGACTGCTTCGCCCACGACGACGGTGAGCCTGGGGGCCATCCCCGCCAGCGGCCCCGCCCCCCTCGACGACGTGGACTTCTGGGTCACCATCAATGCCGCTCCCGGGAGGAGGATCGTCCACCTCAGACTGGAGTACGGCGACGGATCGCCGGATTTCGAGGCCACCGTGGACCTCGTGGCCTACAACGGCCTGCTCACCGGTCATTCCTACACCGATCCGGGGACCTATACCGCCACGCTAACCGCCACGGACGACGAGGCCCAGGCGACCTCGGCGTCGGTGATGATCACCGTGACCAGCCCGCCGCCGGAGATCACGTCGTTCAGCGTGTACGATGGCGTAAATCCGCCCGTCAAGTTCGACGATGTCGATCCCACACTGGCCATCACCGCTGGTCATACGGTCGACTTCGACTTCGCTGCCCAGGCGGCCGCGGGGAGGGAGATCGCCAAGTACACGCTTCTATGTCCGGGAAGCGACATCCCCTCCCTGACCGAAGAGGGACTGACCGGGAACACGCTGACCCGCAACGACTTGATGCGAACCTACGCCACGGCAGGCACGTACACGGCAACGCTGCAGGTGTGGGATGATGTCGGGAACTCCGACTTGGCCACCCTGACCATCGAGGTCACGGCCCCGTAGGATCAGCGCTCTATGACCGACCTCCGCGGCCCCGCCCGGCATGGGCGGGGCCGTTTCTTCGGGATGAACCCGAGGAGGGCGAGGGCCCCGGCGAGAGCGAGGGCCGGACCGTCCCCGACGCGGGCGTAGGGGGTGAGACCTGTGTACAGGGGCACCCGCAGCGTGAGCACCCCCTGCTCCCAGGGAGGCAACCGCCCGAGGTCCTTCCCCGAAGGTCCCCAGCCCCCGGTGAACCCGGTCTGGCCCGCTTGAACGAACGCCCGACCGGTCTCCGCCGCCCGGAGCGCCCCCAGGGCGTAGTGCTCCCACAGGATCCGGGTCCGGCCGAACCAGGCGTCGTTGGTGGGGGTGAGGAGCACTTCCGCCCCGCCGCGGGCCAGTTCCCGGCTGATCGCCGGAAATGTGGATTCGAAACAGATCATGACCCCGTAGGAGCCCACCGGGCGCACCCCCTCCCCGGGGGCCTGGTCGACGGGCAACAACCGGGCGAACAAGGGCCCCAGCCCCAGCCGGCGCCAGATCTCCCGCCCGGGCACGTACTCGCCGAACGGGACCAGGTGTGTCTTCGCGTACGTGCCCACCACCTCCCCAGCCGGGGAGAGGACGAGGATCGTGTTGTAGATGCGGCCGGACCGGAAATCGCCTGTCCCCACCAGGAGTGTGGCGTTCAGGCGCCGGGCCGCGTCTTGGAAGAGGGCAAGGTGCTCCGGCTCCTGACGCAGGAACGCAGGGAGCGCGTTCTCCGGGACCACCACCAGGTCCAGCGGGGGGGCGATCCCAGCGAGGAGCTCCCGGTACCGGGCCACGAGGTCCGGCAGGCGTTCCGGATCCAGCCGGTCCGCCTGGGGGATGTTCGGCTGGACCAAGGCCACGGTGAGCGCCCCCTGGGGCGGCAGGGCCGGGCTGGCCCAGGCCAGGGCGAGGAGGGCCAGCGGGCCAAGGGCGGTACCCGGGAGCCAGCGCCGCCGGCGCAGGCCCCGGGCGAGACACCCGGCCGTCCACGCCACCCCGAGGGACAGGAGCCACGGGCCGCCAAGGGCAGAAGCTGAGAGGAACGGGGTTCCGGACACCGCCGCCGGGAGCGAGCCAAACGTGAACCCCAGCGGTCCGGCAGCTCGGGCCACCTCGAGGAGCGTCCACGCCCCAGCCCACAGGAGGGGCGAGGCCCGGATCCCCCCCACACCAGCGAACACGACGGCGAACAGCGCCCCGTAGATGGCGAGCGCCCCACACACGAGGAACGCCACCCCACCCACGAACGGCCGCAGCGAGAGGAGCGAGGAGAACTCCAGGGCGAAGAACAGGACCCCAAAAGTCGCCCCCACCGCGGCCCCCCGCCGCACGCCGGCGCCGTCCACCGCCCAGAACAGGGGCACCAACGCGACCCACGCCAGCATCGCCATCCCGGGAAAGAACGCCGCCCACAACAGGCCAGCCGCGAGTGCCCCGGCCAGTACGCGAACGAAGAGGACCACAAGCCATTGTACCCGCTCGGACGAGGGCTTGGCTTCGGCGAGGCCTGGCAATGGCTTCGGGAACGTTACTTGAAAAGCACCTAAAGCGCTCCCTCCGACCAGATCCGGTATAATCCGGGCCAAGGGGGACCGATGCATCCGATCCTCGTGCGGTTGGGCCCAATCGAGATCCGTTACTACGGGCTGATGTACGTGATCGCCTTCGTCCTCGGCTACTTCATCATCCGTGCCGAGGCCCGGCGGAAAGGGCTGGTCACGTCGTCCGAGGACGTCCTGGACCTCTTCCTCATCACCATCCCCCTCGGGATCCTGTTCGCGAGGGCCTACTACGTGGCCTTCCAGTGGGAGCGGTACCGGTACGCCCTGTGGGAGATCCCCCAGGTGTGGCACGGGGGGCTGGCCATCCACGGGGGGCTCCTCGGCGGGGTGCTCGGCCTCCTGATCTTCTCCCGCTGGAAGCGGGTCGCGTTCTGGCGGCTCGCCGACGCATCGGTCCCCGCACTGGCCCTGGGCCAGGTGCTGGGCCGAATCGGCAACTTCCTGAACGGCGATGCCTTCGGCACCCCCACGGATCTCCCGTGGGGGGTGGTGTTCCCCCCCACGTCCATGGCTGGCCAGTTCTATCCCGGCCAGCCAGTGCACCCGGCGATGCTGTACGAGGCGGTGGGGGTGCTCCTGATCTTCGTCCTCCTGTGGCGGCTGCGGCGACGGCCGGCGCAGCCGGGGTTCCTGGCCGCGGTCTACTTCCTCGCCTACGGGGCGTTGCGGTTCGTGTGCGAGTACTTCCGCGGGGATGCCCTGATGCTCGGGCCGTGGCGGGCGGCCCAGGTGGCGAGCGTGCTGCTCGTCATCGGCTTCGCCAGCTGGCTCCTCGCCCGCAAGCTGTGGCGCCCGATCCGGTGACCGCAGAAGAGACCGCTCTCTCGGAGAGCGGCTTCTCTTTGCCCCGGGCTCCGGACAGGCCGGGACCAGGTACAATCCGAGCATGAATAGCCGGGACCTGCGCAGAGCCTACCTCGAGTACTTCCAAGGGCAGGGCCACGTGGTGCTGCCGTCGGCGGGCCTCGTCCCGACCGATCCCACCCTCCTCTTCACCTCGGCGGGGATGGTCCAGTTCAAGGACATCTTCTGGGGCAAGGTCCCCCCGCGGTATCCGCGCGTCGCCACGTGCCAAAAGTGCTTCCGCACCACGGACATCGAACGGGTGGGCACCACCGCCTACCACCACACGTTCTTCGAGATGCTCGGGAACTTCAGCTTCGGGGATTACTTCAAGGAGGGAGCGATCCAGCTCGCCTGGCGGTTCCTCACCCGGGAGCTCGGCCTTCCGGCGGAACGGCTGTGGGCCTCCGTGTACGAGGACGACGAAGAGGCGTTCGCCATCTGGAACGACGTGATCGGGATCCCTCGGGAGCGGATCGTGGCCCTCGGGAAGGACCACAACTGGTGGGGGCCGGTGGGGGACCGCGGCCCGTGCGGCCCGGACACCGAGATCTACTGGGACTGGGGCATTCCTCCCTGCGGCCCGGATTGCAAACCCTCCTGCGACTGTGGCCGGTTCTCCGAGATCTGGAACCTCGTGTTCATGCAGTACGACGCCGGAGCCGACGGAGCGCTCCGGGAGCTTGCGCGGAAGAACATCGACACCGGGATGGGCCTGGAGCGCATGACTGCCGTCCTCCAGGGTGTTCCCTCCAACTTCGACACCGACCTCTTCATGCCAATCGTCGAGACCATCCAGGATATGTCACCGATAAAATACCATCCGGACCAGCTCCCGTTCCACCGGAACGCTGTGGCTGACCATATTCGCGCTGTTACCTTCCTCATCGCCGACGGTGTGCTGCCAGACAGCGAAGATAGCCGTGGTTCGGTGTTGCGGAAGGTCTTTATCCGCCTCTTTACCTGTGCCGATGCGCTTCGGATCCCCTCGGACAAGGTGGTCCGCCTTGTGGATCCGGTTATGGAAACGCTGGGGGACGTGTATCCCGAAATCCGTGAGCGCAGAGAGCTGATAACGCGGGTAGTCTTGGCAGAAGCTGACACATACCAGCGGCGCTGGGACACATTGCGGCGGGTTGCGGCCGAGCTCCCCTCAGACTTGGACAAACTCTCCGGCGACATCATCTTCAAATGGTACGACACTCACGGCATCCCGAAGGACTTAATCCTCGCGTTTGCCTCAGAGCGAGGGCTCATCCTGGACTGGGAAGGGTTTGAGCGGGAGCTTGCGGCCCAGCGGGCCCGCTCCCGCACGGTCGTGTCCTACGACACCGTGGGCGTGACCGGCGAAGAGGCGGTGGTGAGCCGCTCTTCCAGGTTCTTGGGCTACACAACCCTCGCGGCCGAGACTTCCCTCGATGTGATCCTCACCCGTGAGGGAAGGACGCTGCCCGCGGCTGGGCCTGAAGCTCAGGCGCTCTTTGTCTTCCCGGAGACCCCGTTCTACGCCGAGGCCGGGGGCCAGATCGCCGACACCGGCTGGATCGAGAACCTGGACCGACCCGGAAAAGCAGAGGTCCACAATGTACAAAGAACGCGGCACGGGACCCTCCATTACGTGCGGGTCACGGAAGGGGAGTTCAGTCCGGGCGATCGGTGCCGGCTCGTGGTGGACGAGGCCCGGCGGCGGGCCGTGCAGCGCGCCCACACCGCCACCCACCTCCTCCATGCCGCCCTGCGGCGCGTGCTCGGGGAGCACGTGATCCAGGCCGGGTCCTGGGTGGGACCGGAGGAGCTGCGGTTCGACTTCACCCACTTCGCCCCTCTCGCGCCGGACGAACTCGCCCAGGTGGAGGAGCTCGCGTTCGCTCCGGTGCTTCAGGACTTGACGGTCCAGGTCCAGGAGCTGCCCTTGGACGAGGCCAAGGCCCGGGGGGCGATCGCCCACTTCGAGGAGGAGTACCGGGGCAAGGACCGGGTGCGGGTGGTGGAGGTCCCCGGGGTCTCGCTGGAGCTGTGCGGGGGCACCCATGTCCGACGGACCGGGGAGATCGGGCTCATCGTTCTCCTCTCGGAAGAAGCTGTGGCCGCGGGCACGCGGCGCCTGCGGGCGCTGGTTGGGGAGGCGGCGCGGCGCTACTGCGCCGGCTTGCGCCAGGAACGGCTCCGGCTCTCCGGTCTCCTCGGGGTGCCGGAAGGGGGGCTCGCTCAGGGCATCCAGAGGGTCCTGGACGAGGTCCAGGCCCGGCGCCGGCGCGTGGAGGCACTGGAGGAGGAACTCGCCTCCCTGCGCGCCCGGGAGCTCGTGGGCCGTGCCGAGGACGCGGATGGGGTGAAGCTCCTCGGGGCGGTGGTGGAGGGAGGGGCCGAGGAGGTCAAGCGCCTGGCGGACACCTTGGCGGAGCGGCTCGGCCGGTGCGCGGTGGTGCTGGGGTCACGCCACGAGGGGCGGGGGCTCCTCGTGGCCAAGGTCGTGGACGAACCGCGGCTCGCCGCGGGGGACCTGGTGCGGATCGCGGCGGAAGTGTTGGGGGGCAAGGGCGGGGGACGGCCCACGTTCGCCCAAGGGGGAGGTCCCCGCGCCGAGCACCTGCCTCAAGCCATCGAGAAGGCGCTGGCGGCCGCGCGTAGCCGGCTCACAAGAGCCTGACCGGCATGCACACGTAGATGAACCCCTCGTCTCCGGGGGCGATCTCCCCGGAGGGCTCAAGGAGCCCGGCCCGTTCCGGGGCCGAAAGCCACAGCACCGCCTGCCCTGAGTCCATGCGCCGCACGGCGTCGATCAGGTACTCGGCCTTGAACGCGATCTCGATGCTCTTCGGCGCCGGCTTCACCAGCTCCACGAACTCGTGCCCCTCCCCCTTGTCCTTGGACGCGCTGGACACCTCGAGGATGGTCCCCTGGGCAGTGGCCTTCAGGGTCACCGCCCCGGACTCCTCGGCGGAGGTGATCTCCATGCGTCGCAGGGTTTCCAGGAACGGCTCCCGGGGGAGGTGCAGGCCGATCTCGTTGTCCCGGGGGATGACCCGCTCGAAGTCGGGAAACTGCTCCTGGATGAGGCGGGAGGAGAACAGCACCGGACCGGCCTCGAAGTGAAGTTGGCCGCCCTCGGCGTAGATGGACACGGCGTCGGCGGTCACCCCGGACAACACCCGGTGGAGGTCGGTGAGGATGGCCGCGTCCACCAGGAACGCGGCCTCGTGGCCCTCGGGCAGCCCATCCACCGGCACCCGCTTGATCGCCAGGCGATACCCGTTGGTCGCGGCGAACTTGACCGCCCCGTCCCGCAGCACCAGGTCCACCCCGGTGAGGGCAAGCCGGGTGGTCTCCGAGGCGCGCAGGGCGGCGAACGCGGTCTGGGCGATGCACTGGAGCAGGGCGGGCAGGCTCAACCGACACAGGGGCGCGGTGGCCGGCCGGGTCACCTCGGGGAACTCGTCCGCCGGCAGGGTGAGGAGCTCGAAGCTCGCCTGCCCACAGCTGAGCCGGACCCGCCCGTCCGCTTCCTGGAGGTGGACAGGGTCCACCTCGGGCAACCGGGTCACCAGTTGGCTCAGCACCTGCCCAGGGAGGACCATCACCCCTTCCCCTTGGACCTGGGCCGCAGCCCGGCACTGAATGGCCCGCTCCAGATCGGTGGCCCCAAGCTCGATGCCGTCGGCAGTAGCATGGAAGCGGATGCCCCCGAGGATGGGCATCGAGGTACGCCCTCCCAGGGCATGACTGACGGTCCTTACCCCGAAAACGAGGTCCTCTCGCTGGCAGACGATCTCCATTTGCCCTCCTTGCCTGAGGGATCATATCCGGGCAGGGGGAGGTGGGCTAGGATCTCCGCGGAAACCCGATCCGGGGGCAAGGTGCCGTCGATCACGTACCCCCGGGGGATGGAGCGGATGAGCTCCAGGTACGCCACCCGGACCTGGGTGAAGAACGCGAGGCCCTCCCCCTCGAACCGGTCCCGCTCCCGGGTGCGCTCGTAGGCCACTTGGGGCGGGAGGTCCAAGAGAAACACGTAGTCCGGCTCCAACCCCCCGGTCGCCAGCTGATTGAGCCGCTGGATCAGCCCCAGGTCCACCCCTCGCCCCCGCCCCTGATAGGCGCAGGTGGAGAGCGTGTACCTAGAACACAGCACCCACTTCCCCGCGCCGAGCGCCGGCCGGATCACGTCCTCCACGTGCTCGTGCCGGTCGGCAACCATCAGGAACAGCTCGGTCAGAGGATGCATGCGCTGCACCGGATCGAGCAGGAGCTCGCGCAGCTTCTGCCCCAAGGGCGTGCCCCCCGGCTCGCGGGTGGTGAGCACGGGGACCCCCCGGGCGGTAAGGGCTTGGGCGAGGAGCTTGAGCTGGGTGGACTTCCCCGACGCGTCCGGCCCCTCCAGCACGATGAACAAGGGCTTCACCGCCTCCTCCATAGGATCCCCACCGCCAGCACCGCCGCCCCGAGCACGATTGCCGTGTCCGCCACGTTGAACACCGGCCAATGGGGGAGCTCCAGGAAGTCCAGCACATATCCCCAACGCAGGCGATCGATCACGTTGCCCACCGCCCCGGCCAACACCAACGCCCCCCCGAACCGGACGGCGCGCCCCCCCCACCGCCCGCTGACCAGGACGCCGAGGAGGGCCGCACTCACCCCGAGGGACACGGCGATGAACGCGGACTTGTGCTCGGGGAACAGGCCAAACGCCCCGCCCAGGTTGTGGGCCCGGGTCAGCCGGAGGAACGACCCAAGGAGGGGGCGGGACTGCCCCAGGACGAGGTGCTCCGTCGCCCAGGCCTTCGTCGCCTGATCCGCCGCCAGGACGAGGGCGGCGGTCACCAGCGGCCACGGTCCGGGAACATGCATGACGTTCCAGTCTACCGTGCCTCCCCCACGCGGGCAAAGGGACGCCCCACCGCGGAGCCTCCCCCTTCCTTGTCCTGGTCCGCCCCGCGGTTTACCCTTACCCACGGACGGACGATGCCAAACCTGTACATCGCGCTCTTGCATTTCCCGATGCGGGATCGTGCCGGGAACGTGGTGGCCACCGCCATCACCTCGATCGACGTCCCGGACATCGCCCGCACCGCGCGGACGTATGGGGTGATGCGGTTCTACGTGGTGACGCCGCTTGAGAGCCAACGCCGGATCGCGGCGCGGCTGCGGGAGTTCTGGCTCGCGGAGGAGACCGCCAATCGTCGGGAGGCGCTGGAGCCGGTGGCGATCCAGGAGGATCTCGAGGACTGTTACGCGGAGATCTCCCGCTTGGAGGGGCAGGCCCCAGCGGTGTGGGGCACGAGCGCCCGGGCCGGGCTTCCCTACCCCCAGCTCAGCTGGGAGGAGGCACGCCGGCTCCTGCGGGCGCGGCCGACCCTGATCCTGTTCGGCACCGGACACGGGATGGCCGAGGAGTTGCTGGCCGCGTGCGACGCGCTCCTGCCCCCCGTGCGGGCGGGGGCCGGGTACAATCACCTTTCGGTACGGGCTGCAGCGGCCATCATCCTAGATCGACTGAAAGGAGAGGATCATGACGGGGATGGATGACCTGATCCACGCGCTAGAAGCCGAACACAAGCGGGAGATACCGGAATTCCGGCCCGGGGACATCATCCGGTGTTACGAGCGGGTATCGGAGGGGGCCCGGGAGCGGCTCCAGCCGTTCGAGGGCGTGGTGCTCAAGATCTCCGGTTCCGGGACGCGAACGATGGTGACCGTACGCAAGGTGGCGGCCGGGGTGGGAGTGGAGCGCACCGTGCCCGTGTACTCCCCGAAGTTGGAGCGGATCGAGGTGGTCAAGCGCCACGGCATCCGCAAGGGCCGGCCGTACTGGCTGCGCCGGGTGGCCCGCATCCACAAGATCGGATGAGCTGGCGTTGGCCGTGGCAGAGACGGGGCCCGCCTAAGAAGGAGAAGAAGCCCCCGTGGATCGTCCGCCTCCTCCGGCGGCGTGGGGTGCACCTCTCCCCCCGCGCGGAGTGGGCCCTGGGGTGGGTCGAAACCATCGTCGAGGTCGGGGTCATCTTCTGGCTCACCATCACCTTCGTCACCGTGCGGATGACCGTGCCCACAGGGTCCATGAAGCCGACCATCGAAGAAGGGGACTCGTTCTTCGTGGACATCCTGTCCTACCATTTCCGCGACCCCACCCCGGGGAGCGTGATCGTGTTCTGGCACCTCGAGGAGTTGCGGATCACCGAAGTCCGGGCGGGGAGCGCGGCGGCCCAGGCCGGCCTCGAGCCCGGGGACTGGATCGTCGCCCCCGGGTACCCGACGATCGGCGTCGGCGGGGAGCCCGTGCCCTCGATGGTCACCCTGAACCGCCGCATCCAGGCCGCTCAGGGGACGACGCTCGCGTTCACCGTGCTCCGGGAGGCCCTCGGGCACAAAACCCTCACCGTGGCCGTGCCCCAGGGGGCAAAGGATCTTGACGATCTTGGGATCAAGGCCCGGGTCCGCAACGCCCGCTACGTGAAGCGCCTGATCGCCGTGGGGGGACAGACGGTGTGGATCGCCTCGGACGGCAAGGTGATGGTGGACGGCGTCCCTCTGGCCCGGATCGCCGACCGCACCTACTGGACCCATGGCCCGGGGATGCGGTACGGGGTGGAGCCGACCTTGGTGCCGCAGGACCACTACTTCGTGCTCGGCGACAACACCATGAACTCCTACGACTCCCGGTACTGGGGGTTCGTGCCGGTGGAGGACTTCATCGGGTGCCCGTTCTTCCGGGTGTGGCCGTTCCGGAGGTTCGGCCCGATGAACGGGTATTTCTGGTCCGCCCTCTAGGGGAGCGCGCGCCGCTTGCGGTACCGCTCTTCCCGCCACGGGTCGCCCACGTCGTGGTAGCCACGCTCCTCCCAGTACCCACGCCGAAACTCTGTCAGGAACTCCAGTGCCGTGAGGTACTTGGCGCTCTTCCACGCGTACAGGGAGGGGATCACCAGGCGCAGCGGGTGCCCATGCTCCAGCGGCAGCGCCGCCCCGTTCAAGCGGTAGGCGACGAGGCTTCCTGCGGCGAGGAAGTGGCCGTAGGGGATGTTGGTGGAGTAGCCCTCGCGGCCGTAGGCCATGACCCAGCGCACGTCGGAGGTGGGCCGGACGAGGTCGGCGAGGACGCGGGTGGACACCCCTTCCCACACGAGGTCCCGCACGCTCCAACCGGTCACGCAGTGGAAGTCCTGGGTCACCACCGTGTTGGGAAGCCGCAGGAGCTCCGCCCACGAGAGCTCGACCGGATGGGCCACGCTCCCGTACAGGCGGAGACGGAACCGGGCAAGGTCGGCAGGCGGCACCGGGCCGATGTCGAACGGGATAGGCCGGTCCACCCATCGCTGCCCAGGAGGCAGACGATCGTCCCCAGCCGCCATGGGCCAACCCTACCCGAATGGCGGTCCCCGCGCAACCCGGCAGCGGACCTAAGGGGAACGGAGTATCCTCGCCCCACCCGGGGAGGCCGGGGGAAAGGACGCGCATGCCGGAACGGCAAGACCCGAGCAATCTGGTGTGGATCGACCTCGAGACCACCGGGCTGGACCCGGAGACGTGTGCCATCCTGGAGATCGCCACCATCGTCACGGACAAGGACCTAAACGTGATCGCCCAGGGGCCGAACCTCGTGATCCATCAGCCGGAGCACGTGCTCGCGGGGCTGGACGATTGGGCCAGGCGGCAACACGAGGCGTCTGGGCTCCTGGCCGAGGTCCGGCGGTCGCGGGTCACCCTGACCGAGGCCGAGGAAGGGACGCTGGCGTCCGTGGCCGCGCATTGCCCACCCGGGGCGTGTCCCCTCGCCGGGAGCTCAGTGTGCTTCGACCGCCGGTTCCTCATCAAGCACATGCCTCGGCTCAACGCGCACCTCAATTACCGGCAGGTGGACGTGAGCACGGTGAAGGAGCTCGTCAAGCGGTGGTACCCGGACAAGGCGCTGCCGGAGGGCAAGGCGTCACGGCATCGGGCCCTGCCCGATATCCTCGATTCCATCGAGGAGCTCCGCTACTACCGGACGGTGGTGTTCCGCCCAAGCGTCTGAGCTCAGGCTTCCGATGCTCGGTGGCCTCTTCGGTGCGGTTGGGCGTCATAGCTCCACGAGCTCGAGGTCGCGGGCGTTGCGGATGGTCCGCCCCGGCCGGAGCACGGCCACCCGGCGCACGGTCCCGCCGTAGGCCCGGGAGGTGAACAAGGTCAGGCAGCGGTCCTGGAACAGGTGCGTGGGAGCGGACGGCTGGTGGGACCGCACCAGGGCCTTGAGCCCCAGCCGCCCGACCACTTCTGCGAAGTAGTCGCGGCCGAACGTGGGCCGGCCGAACGGGTCGGGACCAACGGCGTACCCCGGGGCATCCGCCCAGTCCCCCCATGTCATCTTCCGCCAGTCCGCCGACCCGAGCTCGATCCGGACGATGTCGTCGATGCGGGCTACATCGGGGAGCGCCCCGTGCACGGCGAGGACCCCACCGGGGTGGTAGGCAGCGAACGGGAGGAACGAGAGCATCCCCCCCAGGGTTCGTTCTTCCGCCGGCGAGAGAGCTTGCCAGAAGTCGGCGGGGGAAAACGGGGCCACCGCCCACGCCTCGTGGTTGCCCATGAGGAGGACGATCCGGTCCGGGTGGGCGGCCTTGGCCTCGAGGAGGAGGCGGAGGTTCCCGGCCGAGTCCGGGCCGCGGTCCACGTAGTCCCCGAGGAACACGAGCACGTGGTCCGGGGCCAGGAACCGGGCGAAGACGCGCTCGGTGGCCTCCCGGTCCCCGTGGGTATCGCCCACGAACACGGCGGTCCTGTCGGGGGGGAGGCACACCAGCCGCCCTTCCCGTTGGAACAGTTCCCGGAGTTCGGCGAAGAGCTTCGCTTCCGGCACAGGACAGACCCTACCCCACCCGATTTCCCACGGCAATACCCGAAGGCGGAGGTTGTGGTGGGATCCCGCTGATCGAGGCCCGCAAGCCATCCTGATTGGGTGGGACCATGGCGCTCGGCTAAGATCGCTTGGCACAGGGGGGAAGATGAAGGAGTACTTGCTCGGGGTTGACGTGGGCACCCAGGCGACCAAGGGCGTGCTGGTACGGCCGTCCGGTGAGGTGGTGGCCGTAGCCGCGGAGGAGTACGGGGTACTTCACCCCCAGCCGCTGTGGGCCGAGCAGTGGCCAGATGTGTGGTTACAAGCAGTATGCAATGTGATCCGCAGGCTGCTTGCGACGCCTGGGCTTTCCCCGCGGGCGGTGGCCGGGGTGTGCGTGAGCACCCTGTACGGCGGGAGCGGGATCCCCCTGGACGCCTACATGGAGCCGGTCCGGCCGTGCATCATCTGGATGGACCGGCGGGCCACGGCTGAGGTCGATTGGGTCCGAGAGCATGTGGATCTGGACGCCCTATTCCACGTCACCGGCAACTGGGTGGACAGCTACTTCGGGTACACCAAGCTCCTGTGGATCAAGCGCGTGGACCCCAAGCACTGGGCCCGGATCTCCCTGTTCCTCCCGCCCAATGCCTACATCAACTGGCGCCTCACCGGCCAGGTGGCGATCGACCACTCCTCGGCGGGGAACTTGGGGGGCCTCTACGACATTCGCGCACACCGCTGGTCGGAGGAGATGGCGCAAGCGCTGGGGATCCCCCTCGACCGCTTGCCCCAGCGGATCGTCCCCTCGGGGGAGGTGATCGGCGAGGTCACCAAGGAAGGGATGAAGGTTGCGGGGCTGGCCCCGGGGACGCCGGTGCTGGCCGGTGGGGTGGACGCCCCCACGGCCACCCTGGCCGCCGGGGCCCTTCACCGCGGGGACAACGTGGCGATGATGGGCACCTCCACGTGCTGGGGGGTGATCCACGCCGGCGAGGGGTTCGCGCGGGAGCTGGTGTCCATGCCCCACGTGGTGGAAGCGACCGAGAAGTTCTACACCTGGGGCGGATCGGCGACCTCCGGGGCCCTGGCCCGTTGGTTCCGGGACCAGTTGGGTCGGGACGAGGTCGCGCGCGGGACCGAGGTGGGGAAGGACCCCTATCAGCTCCTCGACGACCTGGCCCGGGCCGTTCCTCCCGGTTGCGAGGGGCTTCTGGCGTTGCCCTACTTCATGGGCGAGCGGGCGCCTCTGTGGGACCCGAGCGCGCGTGGCGCCTGGGTCGGGCTCACCCTGTCCCACACCAAGGGCCACCTGTTCCGGGCTCTCCTCGAGGCCACCGCGTTTGCCTTGCGCCACGCCATCGAGGTCGGAGAGGAGATCGGCCTTCCCTTGAGGGGGGAGACCGTGGTGGTGGGTGGGGTCGCGAAGTCCCCGCTGTGGCTGTCCATCATCGCCGACGTCACCGGCCGCGCCATCCGCACCCCGGCCACCGAGGGGATCGAGGCCCCGTTGGCCGATGCGTTTCTGGTCGGGCTGGCCACCGGGTTGGTGGACCGCTACGAACGGATCCAGGAGTGGGTGCGGTACAGCGAACCGGTGCTTCCCCACCCCGAGCGGCACGCCGTATACGACCGGTGGTACGCCCTGTACCACCGGCTGTATGAGGCCCTGCGCCCGTTGCTTCCCGAATTCGGCGGGTCCGCGGGGGATCAGGCGAACACCCGGTAGGGGATCCCCAGCATCTTGGCCACCCACACGAGTTCGTCGGTCCAGTCGCCGTACACGCCGTGGATGTGGTTGGAGTCGTACTCGGCGAGGAGCTCGTCGGGGCCCACCGCGAGGCGGGCGAAGGCGTGGGGCCACTCCGCTTGGGTCGCCGCCGCCTTGCGCTCGGCTTCTTCGCGGGGTAGATCGATGAACTCCCCGGGCAGGATCGCCAGCCAGTATTGACCGTTCCTGCGGGCCAGGCGGGCCAATGTCACCTTCCCCGGGGTGGCGATGTGGCGGACCGACGCCCCCCCGGCCGGGAAGTAGAACCCCTGGGGATGAAACTCTACCCTGGGGAGGTTGTCGTGCGGGTCGCAGGAGCGGCCGGCAAAGTAGGTGGGGTGGGTCCCGGAGTTGCACAGGTCGAAGATCCCGAGCTCCTCGTCGTAGTGGCGGAGGTCGGCGAACAGGACCGGCTCGCCGGTGATGTGCTTCAGGATCTCCATGGTGAGCGCCCCGTCCATGTCCGCCTCGGTGGCGGCCACGGTGGGCTCCTTGGCCCCGTTCCAATCGTAGGGGTCGTTGAGGAACGCCTCGGCCACGTCCATGGTCACGAAGTGGTCGGTGAGCTCAGGCTGGCTCTTGATCCCGAGGAAGTCGAGGTTCATCGCCCTGGCCATCTCCCGGACGGCGATGTAGCTCCGGATCTGGAGCTTGAGTTTCGCCGGGGTGAGCTGTTTTCCGTCGTAGCGGATCTTCCCCACCTTGGCGGAGAGCCACTGGAACGCGTGTTCCACTTCCTCGTCCGGAGCTTCCGCAGCGCGGCGGACGATCTGCCACTGGTCGATGTGCTCCACGTCCACCCCGAACAAGCTCATCCACTGATCCGGGTTGGCCACTGCAGTGTACATGCCCATGGGCCGGCCGCCGAACAGGCCGAACGTCTCGCCCTTAAGACGATGGAGCGCGGATCCAGCACGGATGAACGCGAGGACCTTGCGCAGGACCTTGGGGTCGCGGATGTCCCCGAATAGACGCCCGTGAAAAGTGCCGATTTGGTCTAAAGCTCCTGCGGCGGCGAGCATCCCCACCATCCCTGGGTAGCGGGGGTTGATGTTGGAGAAGAGGAGGAATGGCCCGGGGGCGAATCGGCAGGCCACTGCAGCGAGGTGAGGGAAGCTCCACACGGCGAAGTTGAAGACGGTGACTTCACAGCCCTCGTGGGCCAGGCGCACGGCCTCGTTCCGGGCGAGCTCCGCGGTCCAGATGATCTCCCGGCCAACCACGGGGTCCACTTCACCGCTGGCTTGGAGGGCTTGAGCCAACCGTTCTTGAAACTGCCGGTTGACCGGTTCGACCTCGTGGTAAACCGATTCCCTCCCATCCGAGAACGTGAGAATCCCTACCCTCCCCTTCTTCATGTTGGCCTCCTTTCGCGGTTTTTCTGTTGCGCTACGCGTTTTTTATCAAGCCTTCGCCTGTACTTTCCTCTATGATCACGTGTCCAATGCTCTTCCGTCGATGGGTATAAGCGACATGGATGTTTCCATCGACGGTTTGAATGATCGCAGGGTAACTATACTCGCCTTCGCCTTGTTCTAGGATCAATGAGTAAGGCCAAATCTTGCCTTCGTCGTGAGAAAAGGAAAGGCAAAGCGGGCTTCGGGGACCCCATCGGTTAAATCCCACAGGCAACTGGTCCGGCCACCCCGTTTCCACCGGGATGGGAAATGGCATGAGCCCAGTGGGATTGTGCGCCAAAGCCAGAACCCCGGACCGCAGGCGGACCATATCGAGCCCACTGTTGTTGTTGGAAAGGGATGTGGGCGTAGGGGTGGACCACGTCTTCCCTAGGTCCTGGGAGTAGCTTGCGAAAATGTAGCCCTCCTGGCTCCGCATGTAGGCCATGAGCCTCCCGTCAGCGAGCGGGACCACAGCGGGTTGGATCAGATGAGCCCCTGCTTCCTTTGCAAGATCCCCCACGACCTCCCACGTCCTTCCGTTGTCCTCGGAGCGCAGGAATGCCGCGCTCCATTCGCGCTCCCACTCCACTGGAAGGAGCCAGACTGCCCCGAGGTGGAGGGGCTTGTTCTTCCCAAGAATCCCTTTCTGTTCCCAAAAGAGCTCGAGGTCATACCACGTGTGTCCAAAGTCGAAGCTCCGCTTGAGGAAGAGGTGGGTATCGCCGCTGCACCACCGCGGACCGTAGTTGATCCCGACGAGAAGCCACACGGCGCCGTCCGGGCCCAGGAAAACTCGGGGATTGGCGACTGCTCGGCCGGGCACGTCCACCCAAACCTCCGGCGGTGACCATGCGGAGCGCTTGGGGTCAAAGCGCGCTCCGAGCACCACCGAGTCCGGTGCCCCCTCCCTGCTGCCGGCGTAGAACGCGAGGAGGAGCCCCCCGTCCGGCAGCTCACAGAGGCTCGGGGCGTGACAGCTGGGATGGGAAGGCGGAGCTTGGATGTAGTGCCGGATCAGGTCGAGGGTCTCCAATGCCTCCTCCTCGTCAGCCTTTGATGCCGGAGGACAAAGCGATCCCGCGGATGATGCGTTGTCGAAGGATGAGGAAGACAATCAGAGATGGGAGAGAAGCCATGAACGCTGCGGATGTGATCAGCCCGTAGTTGATTTCAAACGCTCCCTGGATAAGCCTCAACCCCACAGGGAGCGTGACCTTTTGAGGGCTCCGCAGGCAAATCAAGGACCAGAAGAACTCGTTCCACGCGTAGTTGAAGATGTACATGCCATAGGCAGCGAAGACCGGGATGGCGTTAGGGATGATAACTCGGATGAGCACCCCCAAGCTTGAGCAACCGTCGATGCGTGCCGCGTCATCAAGATCGCGTGGGATGTTGAGGAAGAATTGGCGGAGGAGGAACACACCGATGGGGAGGGCGATCATGGGTAGGGCAGCGCCGTAGATCGTGTTGAGGAGCCGAAAGCGAATCATCATGAAGTACAAGGGTATCACGCTGACTTCCATGGGAAGGAGCATGAACACGAGAATTGTCAAGAACGCCGCGTCGCGCCCGCGCCACTGTAGGCGGGCGAAGGAAAAGGCGGCTAGGGTCGAGACGAATAAGGAGCCCGCGGTGACCAAGGACGCGAGGATCAAGCTGTTCAAAAGCCAGCGCCCGAAAGGCCAGCTTGCGAAAAGTTGGGCGATGTGGGCTGTGGTTAAGCGCGAGGGGACCCATTTCGGTGGGATGGAAAAGATGTCGGGGTTGGGTTTAAACGCGGTCTCGGCGACCCACAGGGTGGGGATCACCCATAGGAAAGCCATGGCGTACATCACGAGATAGGGTGCCCAGGCTTTGAGCTTCGTCATTGTAGCTCCGATTTGAGGCCCAATAGCTTGACCCCGATGAGGGTGAGGATCAGCGTGAGCGCCAGCAGCACGACTCCGGAAGCCGCAGCTTTTCCGATCTTGAAATACTCGAAGGCGGTCCAATACAGGTAGAGGGCAAGGACTTCTGTGGACCTGCCCGGTCCTCCCTCCGTCATCATCAACACCTGCCCGAAGGTACGGAAGGCGGAGATGATCGTCAGGACCAAGGAGAAAAGGAGGGCCGGTTTGAGGAGCGGCAGGATGATGTGCAGGAACTTATGGCGGAATCTCGCTCCGTCGATGGAGGCTACCTCAAAGAGTTCCTGGGGGATGTCGCCAAGGCCAGCTTGGAATACGACCATGCGATAGCCGCTCAGCCACCAGGCGGTGGCAAAGGCGATTGCTGGCAGCGCCCAGGCGGGCTCCGTGAGGAATACAGGGGCGGGGACCTTCAGGGCCTTGAACGCGTGCGTCACCAGGCCAAAGTCGGGATCGAACATCCATTTCCACGTGATGGCCACGGTGGAGACGGTGAGTAGGTAGGGGAAGAACAGCACGGCTTGGACGAAACCTGCCCCCCGGCAGGTCCGTCCCCAGCTCCAGAGCATCAGGGCAAACAGCAGCCCCAGGCCAAGGATCAAGGGCACGGCCATTGCGGCAAACTTGAACGTGTTGGCGAGGGCGTTCAGGAAGCGAACGTCGCGAAAGAGGGCAACGTAGTTCTCCAAACCTACGAAACGAGAACCCTTAATGGGATTCCACTCGAACAGGCTGAGGTAAATCCCATATCCCACCGGCCAGGCCAGGAAGACCCCCCATAGGGCGGCAAACGGGAGAACATACACGATGCCCTCGATTCCCCGGTGGCGATACAGGAATCGCGTGAGTTTGCTCTTCACGGTCCAATCCTGCTCCATCTGGGTGTTAGGAAACCGGGGGTGGAGGCCTTCGCCTCCACCCCCGACGTTGCTTCGATGCTACCTGCCCTGCAGGATCTTGTTGCACTCCGCTTCTGCTTGGGCCAAAGCCGCTGCGGGCGCGATCTTCCCGTTCACCGCCAGTTCAATGTAGGTCTCGATGGCCTTTTCTAGCTCTGAGCCGCGCGGGTGGTTGATCGGGAACTTGACCAGACCCTGCTGGATCATCTCATCCAGTAGATGTCCGGAGCGGGTCCAGTAATCTGAGGAGAGAAGAGCTGGGTTTTTAAGCGCTGTCCGATTCGCCGCAATGTGGCCACCCGACATGGTCCAGATGTGGGAGTGTTCGACGACGAAGCGGGCGACCTCCATCGTGGCTTGGTACACGGCGGGCGAGGTTCCAGCAGGCTGGAGCGGGACAGAGAGCTGGTGGCTTGCTCCCCAGGTGTAGGGCGTTCCGAAGAAGTTGGGGACCTTAGCATAGCCCCAGTTGACGCCGCTGTCCCGGGCTGTGGGGTAGAACCAGTTCCCGGCGAACAGCATCCCTAGTCTGCCAGCGGTGAACTGGTTGTACCCATTGCCGCCCACGATGTTCCAGCCGAAGTTGTTGAAGATGTCCACGAGGAACTGCAAGGCGAGGAGGCCCGCCGGGTTGTTGAAGGTGGCCTTCGTGTACCCCTCATCGAAAAGAGCCCCTCCCCCCATCTGATAGAAGAAAATCTCCCAAGCTCGGCGCAGCTTGCGTGGGAGGGAATCCTCGGCTGGATGGAACGCGTAGTAACCCGCGGCCTTGATGGCCTCGCACGCGGCCATGAATTCGCCCATCGTTTGGGGTGGCTTGTCCGGATCAAGGCCCGCGGCCACAAAGATGTCCTTGTTGTACCACAGCCCCCACCCGTGCGTGTCCAGCGGGATGAGGTAGTGATGGCCGGCGAGCTCCCCGGCGTCCCAGGTGGCCTTCGGGAAGTCAGCGGGGTTAATACCGCCGATCTGGATGAGGTTTCCAACCGGCGAGGCCTCAAGCGGGGTCAGGTAGTCCGCCACTTCCACAAGCCTGTTCACGTGGCAAATCCCGAGCTGCGGGGGAGTGCCGGCGATGACGGAAAGCCGCAGCTCCGCGTAGTATTGAGCCCAACGCCCCTGAATGAGCTCGACCTGGATGTTCGTGTGGCTTGCGTTGAACAGGTCGATGATTTCCTCCATAGCCTTGGCGTCTGCCTCGTGGAACAGCGTGTTGAACTCGATCTTAATGACCTCACCGAGAGCCACCATCCCCCATACCAGCACTGCACCCATTGCCAACGATACGATCTTGCGCATTTCGTTCACCCCCTACGGAAGATGTGCACCCTCACGTCCTCCTACTCGGATGCTCCCAGGCGATCACCTCCTTGCGCCACCCGTAGTGGTCGCTTCGCTTAGCTGTGTAAGGGCTTGGCGCATTTCAGCTAGCTCCGTCGGACGAAGGGCCCGCAGCGGCGATAGGGCAGGCCCGACGGCCCAGCCCAGGACCTCCAACCCTTCTTTGATGAACGCAAGCGGCGTGCCGTAATGAACCGCTTGGCATAGCCGTCTGATCAAGTCTTGACACGCCTTGGCCTGGGCGATGTCCCCTATGCGGACTGCGCGATAAAGTTGGACATAGAGCTCGGGCAGAAGGTTCGCGGGTCCGGAGACGATCCCGGACGCGCCCATCGGTAGCGCAGGAAGGCACATCGTATCCGTCCCCACAAACACGGCCATCGATTCGGCGAGGGCCAAGTACCCCTCCCACGCCTCCCAATCCGATCGGCTCACCTTTGCCCCCATCACGTTCGGAGCTTGTTCGCTGATGCGGATGAGGAGGTCAGCGCTCAATGGGTTCCCGGTGGCACACGGGATGTCATAGAGGAGCACGGGGAAATCCCCGAGGGCCTGGGCGACCTTGAGGAAATGGGCCTCAAGTTCACCTTCATCCAGGTGATAGCGGGCTGGAGCAGAAACCGCTACGGCAGCCGCCCCTGCAGCTTTGGCATGCACCGCGAGTTCCACGGCCACCGACGTGCGATCGTGTCCCGTGTGGACGATGACAGGAAGCTTCCCTTTCGCCTCCTCTAGAACTGCTTCGGTGAAGCGCCTGCGCTCCTCGGGGCTTAAGAGGGTGCCCTCCCCGGTGGTCCCCAGGATGAAGAGTCCATTAACACCTGCCTGCGCAAACCGGTCGGCCAGCCTCGCCAGCGCATCCCGCCGCGGGGCCCCTTGGGCTTCATCCCAGGGGGTCACCATGGCAACCCACACACCGTGCAGTTGCCGTCTGGACAGGCTCATGTCGACCCTCGCACCCGGAGGTCCACTGGGACGCGTACCTCTCGGAATCCTTCTTCACCGGAACCATTGAGGCGCGCGAGCAGGCGTTCAAACGCACGGTGCCCGATCTCATAAGGATGCTGGGCGACCACCGTCAGGGGTGGAACAACCATCTCCGCCCATTCCAAGTCGTCAAAGCTCACGACTGCAACCTTGTCGGGGACTGGGATACGGCGGAGAAAGAGCTCCCGCAGCACCCCCACCGTCATCTGGTTGTTGGTGCTGAAGATCGCGGTGGGGGGATCGGCGAGCGAAAGAAGCTGCGCCGCTGCCGCGCGGCCCCCCTCAACCCGATAGCCACCCCAGGCCACAAGCTCCTCGGAACAGGGGATCCCCTCTTGTTTCAGGGCCTGGCGGTAACCGGCGAACCGCTCTTCGGTCGTCGTCGCCCCGGGGATCCCGAGCACGATCCCGATCCGGCGATGGCCGCGCTCGATGAGGTGACGGGTGGCTTGGTATGCGCCACCGATGTTGTCGGAAAGAACCGCGTCAGCAGGAACACCTGAGGCCTTGCGGTCGATGAACACGAACGGCATCCGGCGCTCGGCAAGCTCCTGCACCGCTGGGTTTGCTCCATCGCGGACTGGGGCGATGAGGAGCCCATCCATCCTCCGCCGCAGCAAGAGCCGCACGTAGGAATCCTCTTTGCTGGGGTCCTCGTCGCTATTGCAGACGATCACGGAGTACCCGGCCGCCACGGCAGCATCCTCCGCACCGCGGACGAGAGTGGCGAAAAACGGGTTGGTAATATCGGACACGACCACCCCGATCGCATGAGTGACGCGGGTGCGCAACGACTGGGCCACCGCATTGGGCTGGTAGTCGAGCTCCTCCATCGCCCGACGCACCCGCTCAGCCGTGTCCGGGGCCACCTTGCGGGTCCCGTTGATCACGTGGGACACCGTGGCCACCGATACCCCCGCCCGCTCTGCCACGTCGCGAATGGTCACCATGGTCCCCGTTAACCGTTTACGGTAATCGTTTAACATCCTAGCGGGCACACCTCCCTCTGTCAAGGGGGAGCGTGGCCCCCAGGGATGGATCAGCCGACGAGGCCAGCGCGGTCCAGGGCTTGGGCAAGGCGGTCCATTGCCCCCAAGGGCAACGCCTCCCCCCGGACCTGGGGGTCAAGTCCAAGCTCAGCGAGGAGCCGGTCCACCTCCGCCGCCGGCAGCCGGCCGAGCAGCGCCCGGCGCAGGGTCTTGCGGCGCGCGGAAAACAGCACGGCCAGGGTCCACTCCAGCGCCTCCTCCGGCGCCGTGACCCGGGGCGTCGGAAGCCGGCGCAACCGGATCAGGTCCGAGTCCACCTCCGGCGCGGGGAAGAACACGGTCCGGGGGACCTTCCGCAGGACCTCCACCTCGTAGTAGGCCCGCAGGTGCACCCCAAGCCGGGTCACCTCTGGCCCTGGTGGGGCGACGAGCTTCTCCGCGACCTCGCGCTGCACCATGAACACCGCCCGGTCCATCACCTCCCGTTCGCGGACGAGCTTGAGGAGTACCGCGCTCGTGATCCCGTACGGCAGGTTCCCCACCACGAGGAGCCGCTCCCCGAAGTCCTGCAGGGTTAGCGCCCGGAAGTCGGCGCAGACCACGGTCACGTTGGGGAACGAGGCCACCTGCTCCCGAAGGAGGGGGATCAGCCGGGGATCCACCTCCACGGCGGCGAGCGTCCGCACCCGCGGGGCGAGGGCCACGGTGAGGGTCCCCACCCCGGCCCCCACCTCCACCGCGGCCTCATCCCCCTGCGCCTCGGTCAGGTCCACGATCTTCCCCAGGATGTTCTCGTCCACCAGGAAGTGTTGCCCCAGTTCCGATCGAAGCCGGATGCCCCGACTGCTCAGGAGATCCCGCACCGCGGTAGGTGAGGTGAGCTTCGGCGTCGTCTCCCCCATGGTCACTGGATCATACGTCGGTCATCGCGACCGGGTGCACCCCGGTCTTTGGCAGGGTGCGGGCGCCCGGGTACCATCCTCGGGCCAAGGAGGGGAACGTGATCCAAGGCCGAGCTTGGAAGTACGGGGACAACGTGAACACGGATGTGATCTTCCCCGGGCGCTACACCTACGCCCGGATGGAGCCGGGGGAGATGGCCAAACACGCCCTCGAGGACCTCGACCCGAAGTTCGCCCGCGAGGTCAAGCCGGGAGACGTGATCGTGGCCGGACGCAACTTCGGGTGCGGCTCGTCCCGGGAGCAGGCCGCGACCTGCCTCGCCGCAGCCGGGGTAGGGGCGGTGGTGGCCAAGAGCTTCGCCCGCATCTTCTTCCGCAACGCCATCAACTCCGGCCTCCTCGCCCTGGAGATCCCGGAAGCGGTGGACGTGATCCAGTCCGGGGACAAGGTGGGGATCGATGTGGAGCGGGGGGTGCTCGTTCACGGCGGGAAGGAGTACCGGTTCCCACCGTTGCCGGCGGCGGTTCAAGAGATCCTGGCCGCGGGGGGCCTTATCCCCTACCTCAAGGCCAAGCTGGTCAAGGAGGCATGAATGGCCGAGTACCGGATCGCATACCTGCCCGGTGACGGGATCGGGCCGGAGGTGCTGGAGGCGGCCCGCATCGTGCTCGACGCGGTCGGGTTCGACGCCGAGTACGTGCCCGGTGACGTGGGCTGGAAGTTCTGGTGCCAGGAGGGCGATGCCCTGCCCCAGCGGACGATCGACCTCCTGAAGGTGGTCGACGCGGCCCTGTTCGGGGCGATCACCTCCAAGCCGGCCAAGGATGCCGAGGCCGAGCTCTCCCCGGCCCTGCGGGGCAAGGGCCTGACGTACCGGTCGCCCATCGTGCGGATGCGCCAGCTCTTTGACCTGTACATCTGCTTGCGCCCGTGCAAGGCCTACCCCGGCAACCCCCTCAACTACAAGGAGGGGATCGACCTTGTGGTGTTTCGGGAGAACACAGAGGATCTGTACGCCGGGGTCGAGTTCCGCCCGGTGCCGGCGGACCTCGCGCAGGCGCTTGGCAGGCTCGCCAAGTCATTTGCGCCGTTTGCGGACCTGCCGTCCGATCAGTACGCGATCTCCTGCAAGATCAACACCCGCCGAGGTTCCGAGCGCATCGTCCGGGCCGCGTTCGAGTTCGCCCGGAAGAACGGACGCAAGAAGGTCACCGTGGTCCATAAGGCGAACGTGGTCCGGGCCACGGACGGCCTGTTCCTGGAGGTTGCCCGTGAGGTGGCCAAGGACTACCCGGAGATCGCCCTCGACGACGCCAACATCGACTCCCTGTGCATGTGGCTCCTCAAGAACCCGTTCAACAGCGACGTGCTCGTCGCCCCGAACCTTTATGGCGACATCATCTCCGACCTGTGCGCCCAGATGGTAGGGGGGCTCGGGTTCGCCTGTTCGGGGAACATCGGGGAGAGGCTCGGCATCTTCGAGCCCACCCACGGCTCGGCCCCCAAGTATGCGGGCCAGTACAAGGTCAACCCCACCGCGGCGATCCTCGCGGCGAAGATGATGCTCGCGTGGCTGGGCGAGGAGGAGCGGGCCCAGCGGATCGAGCACGGCGTGGCCCAGGTCATCGCCGAGGGCAAGGTCCGCACCTACGACATGGGCGGAACGGCGTCCACCCTGGACATGGCGGGCGCCATCGCCGAGGCCGCACGGAGGGCCTAATGGGGCAGACGGTGATCGAGAAGATCCTCGCCGCGCACTCCCGGGACGAGGTCGCCCCAGGGAAGATCATCTGGCTCGGAATCGACGTGCGCACCGCCCGCGACTTCGCCGGGGCGAGCGTGGTCAAGAACTTCCGCAAGGCATTTCCCGGAGCGAAGGCAGACGATCCCAAGAAGACGTTCTTCACCTTCGACTGCAACGCCCCGGCCAACACCATCGCCTACGCCCAGAACCAGCAGGTGTGCCGCGTGTTCGCCCGCGAGCAGGGGATCCGCGTGTACGACGTGGACTGGGGCATCGGCTCCCATGTGCTCCTGGAGGAGGGCCTCGCCCTCCCCGGAACCACGACGGTGGGCACCGACTCCCACCTCAACGTGCTCGGGGCAGTGGGGGCGTTCGGCCAGGGGATGGGCGACGTGGACATCGCCTATGTCTTCCGCACCGGGCGCACCTGGTTTGAGGTCCCGCCGACGATGAAGGTCGTGCTGCACGGCCGATACGGGTTCCCGACTACGGCCAAAGACCTCACCCTGGCCTTGGTGGGGCGCTTGGGGGCGCGGGGGGCGCTGGGGCGGGCGGTGGAGGTGACCGGTTCCGCGGCCGATGCCCTGGACCTGGCAGGCCGGATCACGCTCGCGTCGATGGCCACGGAGATGGGGGCGATCATCGCCTTCCTCCCGCCATCCGACGAGGTGATGGAGTTCGTGCGGGCGTTGGGCCGGGACGACGTCGCCTACCCCGTGCCCGATCCGGACGCGGCGTACGAGGAGACGGTGGAGCTGGACGTCACCGGCCTCCGGCCCAAGATCTCCGCCCCGCCTAACCCGGAGAACGTCCACGACGTGGCCGACCTCGAGGGGGAGCCGGTGCACACAATCGTCGTCGGCTCCTGCACCAACGGGCGCTACGAGGACATCCGCCTGGTGGCGGAGATCCTGAAGGGGAAGCGGGTCGCCCCGGGGGTGGTGCTCAAGGTGTCTCCCGCCACCCGCCGGGCCTGGGGTCGCCTCCTCAAGGAGGGTTGGCTGGAGGTCCTGTACGACGCAGGGGCAGTTGTGTCCCACCCCGCGTGCGCCGGCTGCGCCGAGGGCCAGATCGGGATGACCGGGGAAGGGGAGGTCCAGCTCTCCACCGGCAACCGCAACTTCCCGGGCAAGCAGGGCAAGGGCCCCACCTACCTGTGCTCCCCAGCCACCGCCGCCGCCTCGGCCCTCACCGGAACGATCACCTCGCCGGAACGGCTGTGAAGGAGGTCCCCCATGGGGTGGAAAAGGTAGGACGCATCCTCACCGGACACCGGCCCACCGGGCCCCGACACCTTGGGCATCTGGTAGGGACCCTCAACACGTGGGCCCGGCTCCAGGACGAGTACGACTGCTTCTTCCTGGTGGCTGACCTGCACGTGCTGATCACCGATTACACCCATCCCCAGCGCATTCGGGAGAACATCGCCGCGGTGCTCCTAGACTGGCTCGGGGCCGGGCTGGACCCGGAGCGGAGCACGTTCGTCCTCCAGTCGGCGGTGCCCGAGCACGCCGAGCTCTCCGTGCTCCTGGCGATGCTGGTCACCGTGGCCCGGGCAGCGCGAAACCCCACGTACAAGGAGCAGGTGCGGGAGCTCGGGCTCTCGCCGTCGCTTGGGCTTCTGGCGTACCCCGTCCTCCAGGCGGCGGACATCCTCGTGTACAAGGCGGACGCGGTGCCCGTAGGGCAGGACCAGCTCCCGCATCTTGAGATAACCCGGCAGATCGCGCGGGCGTTCAACCGCCTCTACGGGGCCACGTTCCCCGAGCCCCAGCCGATCCTGAGCGCGGTGCCCCGCCTGGCGGGCACCGACGGCCGCCCCATGCACACGAGCTACGGGAACACGATCCCACTCTCCGCCGACCCCGGGGAGATCGAGCGCAAGGCGCTGGCCATGGTCACCGACCCGGCCCGTGTACATCCTTCCGACCGCGGGCACCCCGAGGTGTGCCTGGCCTTCGCCTACCATCAGGCGTTCAACGCGGGGGCGGTGGCCGCGGTCGAGGAGCGGTGCCGGCGAGGGGAGATCGGGTGTGTGCCTTGCAAGCGCGATCTGGCCCAGGTGCTCGCCGAGGTGCGAACGAAGATGGGTTTGGTATCGCGGGAAAGGAGGGACTGATGCGACCCACGGTGGTCACGGGACGGCCATGGCTCATCGCCGATGAGGCGGGGAAACTGATCGACGACATCGACACTGACCAGATCTACCATAACGCCCACCTCGCCATCACCGACCCCAAGGAGATGGCCCGTTATGCGTTCGGAAACCTGAAGGGCTGGGAGGACTTCCCGAAGAAGGCCCGGCCTGGGGATGTGCTGTTCGTGGGGGAGAACTTCGGGGCCGGCTCGTCGCGGCAGCACGCGGTGGACTGCTTCCTCGCCCTGGGGATCGCGGCGATCGTGGGTCGGTCGTTCGGGGCCATCTACAGGCGCAACGCCATCAACTCCGGGCTCCCGCTCCTCCTGCTCCCCGACATGCCGGTGGCCCGGCTGCGGGACCTCCCCCAGGTGACGCTGAACCTGGAGACCGGGGAGATCCAAGGGCCCGATGGGGAAAAGGTTGTCCGCGCCGAGCCCATGCCCCGGGTGGCGCTGGACATCTACCACGCCGGAAGTCTCCTCAAGCTCGGGGCTCGTTAGGAGCAGGGTTGCGCCTATCCGACCTTGGGCAGTTCCTGCTCATCGAACGGTTGAGCCGGATCGTGGCGAGCGCACGGCCGGACGTGGTGGCGGGGATCGGCGACGACGCGGCCGCACTGGACCTGGGCGGGGAGGAACTGGTCCTGGCCAAGGTGGACAGCCAGGTGGAGGGGGTGCATTTCCGGCGCGACCGCATCCCGCCCCATTCGCTGGGCCGAAGGAGCTTGGCGATCGTCCTCTCCGACATCGCCGCCATGGGCGGGCGGCCGACCCATGCCCTGGTCTCCCTGGCGTTGCCGGCCGATCTCGAGGTGACGTGGGTGGAAGACCTGTACCGGGGCCTGCGTGAGGAAGGGGATCGGTTCGGGGTGGCGATCGTCGGAGGGCACACGGCGCGCTCGCCGGTCGGGGTCGTGATCGACGTATGCCTGCTCGGCCAGGTGAGCCGCGCGCGCATCCTCACCCGCGCCGGGGCCCGGCCTGGGGACGCGGTGCTGGTCACCGGCTCTCTCGGCGACGCCGCGGCCGGGCTCGCCCTTCTGGACAACCCACGCCTCCACCTGCCCGCAGCCGTGCGGGACGGCCTGATCGCCCGCCACCTCACGCCCACGCCGCGGTTGCCCGAGTCCGCGGTGATCGCTGCGTCTGCTCTCGCCACGGCGATGATCGACCTCTCCGACGGCCTGGCGAGCGACATCAGCCACGTCTGCAATCGGAGCGGGGTGGGCGTCAAGCTGTACGCGGACCGCCTACCCATCTCCATGGCCGTGGGCCAAGTGTCCGAACGGATCGGCCGGGCACCGTGGGACCTGGCCCTCGGCGGCGGCGAGGACTACGAGCTCTGCTTCACTGCCCCGGCCGCGGCCGCCCCAGCCTTGGCCGAGCGGGTAACGGCGGAGACGAGCACCCCCGTGACCGTGGTCGGGGAGATCTTGCCCGCCCCGGCCGGCCGGTGGCTGGTCCTCCTGGATGGGCGGGAGGTCCCGCTCGAAGCCCAGGGCTGGCGCCATTTCTAACGCTGGGGTTTGGTTCCAGCGTGAGGGTCGCCGCGTGCTCAGCGGTGAATCCAGCCAACCCAAGGCAAGCGTACAATGGTTCGGCGGCAAGGAATGGGGGCAATGGCGCGCGTGGTCGGCCGGGAGGAGCTCAAGGCGAAACTCGACCGGGGGGAGAACTTTGTGCTCATCGAGGTTCTGGGCCCCGAGGATTACGCGCGCGGCCACATCCCCGGGGCGATCAACATCCCTGTCGAACGCATCGCCCACGAGGCCAGGGCGCGGTTCAAACCCGAACAGGAAATCGTCCTGTACTGCGCGAACCTCGCCTGCACGGCGAGCACCGTGGCCGCCCGCAAACTCGAGCAGATCGGGTTCCACAACGTGTGGGAGTACGCGGGAGGGAAACAGGACTGGCGGGAGGCCGGCTATCCCATAGCGTACGGGCCTGAGCCGGGATGACCGCCCGTTACGTGCGCCGCAGGTCTTCTTCCAAGAGCTCCTTGCACCGCCAGCATTCCTCTTTCGAATAAACCGGGTCCATGCACCGGAGCTTGGCCTCCTCCCGGATCCTTCGCGCCGCGGCCGCGTTCACAACGACCAGGAGACGCTCGGCCAGCTCCTCCTGGCCCACTGCGTCCAGCGCCTCCGCCAGGGACTGCCCGAAGGCGTAAGGCAGGGGCACATGCTGCCCGGTGTGCACATCCTCCAGCCACAGGCCGTCTTCGTCCGCGTGCACATGGAGCTCTACCTGGAGCTTGCCCATCGGCCCACCTCCCCATCACACGATAAGCAGGGCCGGCTTGGCCGTCAATCCCTGTGGGGCGCTACAGGTTGAGGAAGACGATCCCGACCAGGATCGCCACCACCCCAAGGAGGAACCCCCACAGGGGCGTGGTAAACGCGAGCGGCACCACCCGCGACAGTTCCCCCGCTTGAGGGCAATGTAGAACGCGAGCATCCCCAGCGCCCGCGCCGGCAGCTTCGGCGCGGCGAGCAGGATCAGCACCGTCGTCGACACCGCCAAACGCACCGCCAGGCCCTGCTCCGGGGCCAGCCCAGCGGTGGACATGCCCTTCTTCCCGAAGAACGACCCCACCGCCCACAGCTCCGACCGCATCACGCGAGCCCTACCACGTTGCCGTCCTCATCCAGGTCCACCCGCTCCCCGGCCGGATGGGACGGGAGCCCTGGCATGGTCCGGATCTCCCCACACAGGGCGTACAGGAACCCGGCCCCAACCGACGGTCGGATGTCCCGCACCGGGAGCACGAACCCTTCCGGCCGCCCCTTAAGCCCCGGATCGTGGGAGAGGGAGAGATGGGTCTTGGCCATGCACACCGGGAACGCATCCCAGCCGAGGTCGGTGTAGCGGGCGAGCATCCTTTTCGCCCTCGGGGTGAACTCCACGTCTGCCGCCCCGTACATCCGGGTGGCCACAACCCGGATCTTGTCGGCGATGGGAAGGTCGAGGTCGTACAGAAACCGGAACTCCACCGGTTCCTCGGCGGCGGCCAGCACCGCCTCGGCGAGCGCCGTCCCGCCCTCCCCCCCGTGTGCCCACGCCGCACACTCTACGGCGGCCCTGGCTCCCGCGGCCAGGGCCCGCTCCCGCACCACCTGGATCTCCGATGCCCGATCGGAATCGAACCGGTTGATGGCCACCACGCACGGGACCCCATAGGCGCGCGCGTTCTCGATGTGCTTCTCCAGGTTCGCGCACCCCGCGGCCACCGCCTCCGGGGCCTCCTGAGCAAGCCGAGGGTCCAGGGGCTTCCCTGGGCGTACGTCGAACCGGCCGGAGTGGGCTTTGAGCGCACGCACGGTGGCCACCAGCACCACCGCGTCCGGGCGGAGCCCGGACGCCCGGCACTTGATGTTCATGAACTTCTCCATGCCGATGTCCGAGCCAAACCCGGCCTCAGTGACCACGTGGTCGGCAAGCCGCAGGGCGATCTGGTCGGCGAGCACCGAGGAGTTCCCGTGGGCGATGTTGGCGAACGGCCCGGCGTGGATGAACGCCGGCGTCCCCTCCAGGGTCTGGAGGAGGTTCGGCTTGATCGCGTCCCGCAAGAGGGCAGCCATCGCCCCAGCTGCCCTGAGGTCCTCGCACGTCACCGGTCGGCCATCCCGGGCAAACGCCACCACCATCCGTCCGATGCGGGCCCGCATGTCGGCTAGCCCGTCGGTCAGGGCGAGGATGGCCATCAGCTCCGAGGTCGGGGTGATGTCGAACCCGGTTCGGCGCACGTGGCCGGCGAGGCCCACGATCACGTCCTCCAGGGCCCACCGATCGCACAGGTCCACGACCCGGCGGAGCACGATCTCCTCGGGGTCGATGTCCAGGGCGTTGCCCCGATAGAGGTGGTTGTCGAGGAACGCGCACGCCAGGTTGTGGGCGATGGACACGGCGTGGAAGTCGCCGGTGAGGTGGAGGTTGAGGTCCTCCATAGGCAGGATCTGGGAACGGCCGCCGCCGGCGGCGCCGCCCTTGATCCCGAACACCGGCCCGAGCGACGGCTGGCGCAGGCACACCACCGACGTCTTCCCCAACCGCCACAAGGCCTGGGCGAGGCCGATCGCGGTCACCGTCTTCCCTTCCCCGAGCGGGGTCGGGGTGATCCCGGTCACCACCACGTACTTCCCGAGCGGCGCATCCGCCCGCCGGGCGAGGGCGTCGAGCTTGACCTTGGCCTTGTGGTCGCCATAGAGCTCGAGCTCGTCCCGGCTCAAACCCACCATGGCCGCCACATCCCAAATCTTCTTGAGCCTTACGCTCCGCGCGATCGCCAAGTCGGAGTTCACGAGAGCACCTCCAATCCGCCCGAGCAGTGTATAGTCAGGGGGACGATGAACACAAGGTCGATGGAACACGGGGCGCGGGTCCTGTCCGGGGTATCCGTGGCCGAGGCCATCCGGGCCCGGATCGTCCGCGACATGGCCGGGCTGCGGGCCCACGGGGTGACGCCCACCCTGGCCGTGGTGCGGAGCGGCAGGGACAAAGCGGCGGCCGCGTACGCGGGCTCCATCCGCCGGACGGCGGGCAAGGTGGGGATCGCGGTGGTGGAGGTGGAGCTCCCCCCGAATGCCTCGCCGGAGCATGGGCTAGAGGCGATCCGGGAGTGCAGCGCCGCCGCGCACGTGCATGGGGTGCTCCTCCTCGAGCCCCTGCCGCCTAGCCCGGATCCGCTCTCGTTGGCGTTGGCCGTGCCCCCGGAGAAGGACGTGGACGGGGTCCACCCCGAGAACTTGGGGGCCCTCCTCGCCGGCGGGGCAGGGAGAGCCACCTACCACGATCTCCAGGCCCGCGACGACGTGTTCCTCCCCGCCACGGCCGAGGCGGCGATGGAGATCCTCCTCGCCTACGGGATCGAGGTCTCCGGCCGCGAGGCGGTGGTGGTCGGCGCCGGGCGGGTCGGCCTGCCCCTGGCCGTCCTGCTCCTCCGGGAGGGCGCAACCCCCGTCACCTTATGCCGGCGCGCTACAGCGGACCTCACCACGACCACACGCCGGGCGGATCTGCTGTGCGTGGCCGCGGGGCGACCACGGCTGATCACCGCGGACATGGTCAAGCCAGGGGCTACGGTGATCGACATCGGGATCAACGCCGCCTCGGACGGGGTAACCGGGGACGTGGACTTCGCCGGGGTGCGGGCGGTGGCCGACGCGGTCACCCCGGTCCCGGGCGGGGTAGGGCCGGTCACGGTGGCCCTGCTGCTCGCCCACACCGTGCGCGCGGCTCGGGCGGCAGCACGGGAAAGGAGCACCCGCGAATGACGGAGCGTTCCCTCAGGGCGATACGGGTGGAGGAATTCCTAGTGGCGTTGGGGTCGAGCGATCCCACCCCGGGCGGGGGGGCGGCGGCGGCCCTGAGCGGGGCGCTGGCCGCGGCCCTGGCCCAGATGGTGATCGGCCTCGCCCACCGTCGGGCCAAGGACCCCGTGGCCTCCACCGCGTTGGCCACGCTCCAAGAGCGGGCGAGGGCACTGGTGGCGGGGTTCCTGGACCTGGCCGATGCCGACGTGGCCGCCTACGGCGCCGTGGCTGCCGCGTTGCGCCTGCCGCGCGGGACCTCAGAAGAACAGGAACGGCGCCGCGCCGCGGTGCAAACCGCCCTCAAGCAAGCGGCCGCTGTGCCCCTGGGCACGGCGGGAAGGGCCGTGGACGTTCTGTCCCTGGTCGGGGAAGTGGCCGCGGCGTGCCCGAAGAGCGCCCAGAGCGACCTCGCCGCCGCAGCCCGGCTGGCGTGGGCAGCGTGCTCTGCCGCCCTGGACAACGTGGACGCCAACGCCCTCTACATCGAGGATCACGATCACCTGCGCGGCATCGCCGGAGTCCGTCGGGACCTTGCCCTGGAAGCAAAGAAAAAGGCGGCTCAGGTGCTTGTTCCCCTGGAGAAGGAATTGGAGCGGTGGCTGGGAGAGAGGGATTCGAACCCCCACTAGCAGGTCCAGAGCCTGCCGGCCTACCGTTAGCCGATCTCCCAGGGGCGTTCGATTCTAGCCCTCCCCCGGCATGGGATCAAGCTTTGCGTTCCCATTTGCACCCTTGGTACAATGCGGTGATGGGGTGGCGTTGGGCGTGCGCGGCCGGGACGTTCTATCCTGCCGATCCTCCGCGGCTTACGGCGGAGATCGAGGCCTGCTTCCATGGCCCGCGGGAGGCGTTGGGCCCGCCGGGGGAGGGCCTCACCGGCCCGGTGGGGCTGATCCTCCCTCACGCCGGGTACCGCTACTCCGGATCGGTGGCCGCGACCGGGTTCAGCGCCCTGTGGCGGCTTGGCCGGCCGGAAGCGGTGGTCATCCTGGGCACCAACCACACCGGCCTCGGGGGAGCGATCGCCGTCGGAGGGCCCGGGACGTGGGAGACCCCGCTCGGGACGGTCCCGGTAGAGGAGGAGCTCGCCGGGGCGATCGCCGATGGCACCGGGGCTGACCGGACCGACCTCCCCTTCCACGACGAGCACTCGGTGGAGGTGCAGCTCCCGTTCCTGCAGCACCTGTTCGGGGCGGTGCCCCTTGTCCCGGTGGTGGTCCAGTACCTGGACCTGGCTCAGGCCCGCGCTGCCGGGACGGGGCTGGCCCAGGCCCTGGCCGGGCGGCCGGTGGCCCTGATCGCGTCCACCGACTTCACCCACTACGAGCCGGACGAGGTGGCCCGCAAGAAGGACCGTCGGGCGCTCACCCACATCCTGAACCTGGACCTCGCCGGGTTCCTGGACGAGGTGGCCCGCCAGCGCATCACGATCTGCGGGGTGGGAGCGATCGCCCTCCTCCTCGCCGCCTGCCGGGAGCTCGGCCTCCTCGGGACCAAGCTCCTCGCCTACCGGACCTCGGGCGAGGTCGCCGGACACCTGGACCAGGTGGTGGGGTACGCGGCGGTGCTGTTCCAACGGGTGGACGACGTTGCGTAGCATGACCGGGTTCGGCCGCGCCCAGGCGACGCAGAACGGCTACGCTGTCCAGGTGGACCTGCGCAGCCTGAACCATCGTTTCCTCGAGGTGCGGGTGCGGGGCCTCGCGGACCTCCCCCTCCTCGTCCAGCGCTGCGAGGAGCGCCTGCGGGACCAGTTCGCCCGCGGGGCGCTGGAACTCTATGTGAAGTGGGAACACCAGGGGGAGGCCCGACCCAAACACCTGGAGCTCGCCGCAGCCCGGCGGTACCTGGCCGACCTCACCCGCCTTGGGGAGGAACTGGGCCTCGCGGACCCGCCGCGTTTGGACCACCTGCTCCAGCTCGGCGCCTTCCAGGAGCGGCCCCCGCACGAAGAGGAGCTGTGGCCGGCGCTGGCGGCGGCGCTCGACCAGGCCATCCACGCCGTGCACGCCGCCCGGGCCGAGGAAGGGGAGCACCTCCGGGCCGCCCTGGCCCGGGAGGCCGGTCTCCTCCACCGCCTGACCGAGGACGCCCAACGCCTGGCCGCGGAAAGCCTGCGCGAGGCCGAGGACCGGCTGCGCCAGCGGCTCGCGCAGCTCAAGGTGGAGGCCGACCCAACGCGGGTGGCGACCGAGCTCGTCCTGTGGGCGGAGCGGAGCGACGTGCGCGAGGAGCTCGACCGCCTCCAGGCCCACCTCCGGCGGCTGAGCGAACTTTTGGACCTCGATCGGCCGGTGGGGCGGGAGCTGGAGTTCCTCGCCCAGGAGATCGGACGGGAGGCGACCACGCTCGCGGCCAAGGCCCGCTCTGCCGGCCTCTCCCAGGTGGCCCTGGAGATGCACCTTGCCGTGGAACGGATCCGGCAGCAGGCGAGGAACGTGGAATGAACGACTTTCTTCCTCGCGGATGGGGCGTGCAGGGGGAACGGGGGATCGCGTTCGTGATCACCGGCCCGTCGGGAGCCGGGAAGTCCTCGGTGATCGCCGAGCTCCTCCGACGCGATCCCAAGCTCGCGTTCTCCGTGTCCGCCACCACTCGCCCCAACCGGGCGGACGAGGTGGACGGCCGCGACTACTACTTCGTGTCCGAGGCCGCGTTCGACCGGCTGGTCGCTGAGGGGAAGCTCCTGGAGTGGACCACCTACCAAGGCCACCGCTACGGCACCCCGCGGAGCGAGGTGGTGGATCGCCTCGCCGCCGGGCAGGACGTGGTGCTCAACGTAGAGGTGCGGGGGGCACTAGCCATCCTCAACGCTGGCCTTCCCCATCCGGTGGTGCTGGTGTTCATGGTCCCCCCGACCCGGGACGAGCTCATCCGCCGCATCCGGGCCCGGGGCACGGAGTCCCCCGACACCCTCCAGGCCCGCCTGGCCATCGCCGACGAGGAGGTCAAGCTCATCCCGGCGTTTCACTACCTGGTGGTCAACGACGATCTCGCCGCCGCCGTGGCCCGGGTGGAGGCGATCGTCGCCGCGGAGCGGGCGCGGATCGTGCCATGGCCCAGGTAGGGGTCGACCTGGTGGAGGTGGCGCGGATCCGGGACCTTTTCCTCCGGCGGGGGGAGCGGGCCCTGGAGCACCTGTTCACGCCGCGCGAGCTCGCCTACGCCCTGGCCGCCCGCCCCTCCCTTCGCTTCCAGCGCTTGGCGGCTCGGTTCGCGGCCAAGGAGGCATTCCGCAAGGCCATGGATCATCCCGTCCCGTTCCGAGAGATGGAAGTTGTCAGGGAAAACGGACGGCCCCGCCTGCGTTGGCGGGGCCGCGACTATCCCCTCACGATCTCGCACACGGCCGCGCTTGCCGTGGCCGTGGTCTTGGTGGAGGACGCTACCCCCCTTCCTCCGCCGCCTCCGCGGCCAGGCCCTTCAGGCGCTCCCGCAGGGTGATCGTCTCCCGCCCCAGCTGACCGGACAGAAACCGGTCCTTCTCCGCCTCGGCAATGTCTTCCGAGAGCTTCTTGATCGATAGCCGCACCTGCCGCTTGGCCTCGTTGATGCCGATGATCTTGGCCGTGATCTCTTGGCCCAGCCGCAGCACCTCGGACGGGCTGGCGATGCGCTCCTCGGAGATCTCCGACACGTGCACCAGCCCCTCCACCGCCGGGGTGATGCGCACAAACGCGCCGAAGTCCTTGATCTGGGTCACCGGGCCGGACACGATGGACCCCACCGAGTATTGCTCGAGGAACTCCTCCCACGGGTCCTGCTGGAGGGCCCGCAGGGACAGGCTGATCCTCCGCTCCGCCTGGTCCACCTTGAGCACGATCGCCCGCACCGTCTGCCCGGGCTGGAGGACCTCCTGGGGATGGGCCACCCGCTGCCAGGAGAGCTCGGAGATGTGGATCAGGCCTTCTATCCCCTCCTCCAGCTCCACGAACGCCCCGAAATCGGTGGTGTTGGTGACCTTGCCCTCCACCAGCGCTCCCCGTGGGTAGCGGTGCTCCACGTCCTCCCATGGGTCGGGGAGGGCCCGCCGCAGGGAAAGGCTGATCCGTTTGCGCTCCTCGTCCACGGACAGGACCACGACCTCCACCACGTCGCCCTCGGCCACCACCTCCTTGGGGTGCTTGGGGGTGGTCCAGGAGAGCTCGGAGATGTGCACCAGGCCCTCCACGTCCTCTTCCAGCTCCACAAACGCCCCGAAGTCGGTGACCGACACCACCTTGCCTGTGACCTTCGCCCCCGCCGGATAGCGGGCGGCGATCCCCTCCCACGGGTCGGGCCGCAATCGCTTGATGGACAAGGAAATGCGCTCCTCCTCCCGATCGGCTTCCAGGACCATCACCTGAATCTTCTGCCCGGGCTTGAACTTGTCCGGAGGGGGGACGGGGATGTCCTTCCAGCAGATCTCGGTGCGATGGACAAGGCCATCGTGGCCGCCCACGTCGACGAACACACCGAATTCGACCACGCTCTTGACCGTGCCCTCCACCACTTTGCCCGGGGTCAGGGAGGCGAACAGCTCGTCCTTCTCCTTCTCCTCGAGCTGTTTCAGGAACTCCCGGCGGGAGACGACGATGTTTCGGTTCCGCCGAGAGAACTCGATGATCTTGAACTCGAAATCCTTGCCTTTGAGGCGTTCGAACTTGGTGGACACGCCCTTGCCCAAGTGGGATGCAGGCAGAAACGCACGAATTCCCCCCAAGCTCACCTGATACCCAGCCCCCGCCACCTCCTCGTAGATGGTGCCCTTGACCGACGCGCCCGCGCGGTACGCCTTCTCCAGCTCCGCGTAGCGCTTGGCGAAGTAGGCCTGGCGCTCGGAGATGTAGACAGTCCCGTTTTCCTCATCAATGTAGGTGATGAGGACCTCGATCTCCTCCCCTGGCCGCATCGCCTCCCGGCAGGGGGCGATCTCCCGCTTGGGCAACAAGGCCTCGGATTTGTAGCCAATGTCCACTAAGACCTCGCCCTCGGTCTCCTGCACCACCCGCCCCCGCACCGTATCGCCACGGCTGAAGAGCCGCACGTCGCTCTCATCGAGCGCGTCCTCCATCTTGATCCACTCCGCCATTTTCAACCACCTCGTTTAGGTTTCCCCGTTTTCGGGCCCGCGAACCATACGCTCCGATAGCGAACCCCGGCTGGGTAAACTATGCGATCATATCCCGGCCCGAGCGGCCGCTCAAATCACAGCGCCTGGATATGGGCCATCAACCGGTCGGCGAGGAGGCGATGGCGTTCCGGCCGGGGCAGGTCAGGGGGAAGATCACCGGCCAACTCGTGGACGGTGATGGGGAGGCCGATGCGGGCCTCGATCCGCGGAAAGCCAAACGGGTAACGAGGTGGGTACGGCCCCCGGGGGACGATGTTCACCGGGATGAGCGGCCGGCCCAGGAGCTCGGCGAACCGGATGGCGCCCGGCTTGGGCCGCGCCCCGGGGCGGGTCGTCCCCTCGGGGAACATCCCCAGGAGCCGCGCCCGATGCGCGGAATGCAGGGCCCGACGAAAGTCGTCCCGGCCGAATGCCTCCCGGTCGATCACGGTAGCGAACCCCCACACGAACGGGGCGAACAGGGGGTTGCGCAGGAGCCCCCGCCGGGCGATGAACGTGATCCGGCGGAACGGACCACAGGCCACGCACAGGATGGCGATGTCCCAATACGAACGGTGGGGGGCGACGAGGATCCCCCGCGCCCGCAGGTTGCGCCGCCCGCGCACCGAAAGGCGGAACAGCCCGACCACCACCGGCCACGCGATGAGCACCAAAAGCCCATACAGCACATCCCGCACCCGATCAGCGACCCACGTGCGCACGGCGTTCCTCCACGAGCCTTCGGACCACGGCCAGCACCTGGTCCGGGGACTTGTCGGTGGTGTCGATCACCACGGCGTCCGGGGCCGGGCGGAGGGGGGAGTCGGCCCGGGTGGAATCCCGCTCATCCCGGCGGCGGATGGCCGCCAGCACGTCCGCGAATTCCCCGCCCTGGTCCCGCATCCGCCGCCGGGCCCGTTCTTCCGGCGTGGCCCAGAGATAGACCTTGAGCTCCGCGTCCGGCAGCACCACCGTGCCGATGTCCCGCCCCTCCATGACCACGTCCTGCCCTTCGGCGATGCGGCGCTGGATGGCCACGAGACGCCGCCGGACGCGGCCGTCCACCGCCACCTGGGACGAAAGGTCGTCCAGCTCCGGACTCCCGAGGAAGTCGGTCACGTCCTCCCCGTCGAGCAGGATCCGCCCATCCGCGGCCACGGCGATGTCCGTGGCCTCGAGGGACAAGCCGCGGCGGCGGGCGAGGGCCGCCGCCCGGTACATGGCCCCGGTGGGCACGAAGAGAAACCCCAGCTCCGCCGCCAGCCGCCGGGCGATCGTGGTCTTCCCGGCCGCCGCCGGCCCGTCGATGGCGATCCTCATCGCTGAATGTTGTACCCCCGGGGCACCGGAGCCGCAACGAACAGGGTTCCGTCCACCTTGGCCTCCACCTCCTCCCGCGCCGCGTGCGCCTCCTCCCGGGACGGGAACGCGACGAACAGGGCCGACCCGGACCCGGTCATGCCCACGCCACGGCTGGAGATCTCTGCCAACGCCGCGCGGAGGCGAACGAGCTCCGGTCTGAGGCGCGTCGCCGCCGGCCACAGGTCGTTTGGGAACGCGTCAAGCTCCTTCGGCGGCGCGGGGGGGGCAAACGGGAGCCCGAGGGCATCGAACGTCCGGTACACCTCGGCAGTGGGACAGCCGAACCGGGGGACGACGATGACGAACGCCCCGGGGAGCTCCACCTCCACCGGGGTTACCCGGTCCCCGATCCCCTCCACCCAAGCCGGGCTGGGACCGAGGAAAAACGGGACATCGGCGCCGATGCGCGCCCCCACTGCCTGGAGCTCCGCCGGGGAGTGCCCGAGACCCAGGAGCTCGTTCAGCCCGGCGAGCACCGCCGCGGCATCGGCGCTCCCCCCGCCGAGGCCCGCCCCGGTAGGGATCCGCTTGTGCAGGGCGATCCGCACGCCAACGTCCCGGTGGCCGAGGAGGGCCCGGGCCGCACGGAACGCCAGGTTCCCCTCGGGCGGGCCGATGCCCTTCGGCGCAGAGAGCTCGACGCCCTGGCCACCATGCGCGAGCACAAGTTCGTCCGCCAGGTCCACCGCCGCCATCAGGGACTGGAGGAGGTGGTAGCCGTCCGCCCGCCGGCCCACCACCCGTAGGACTAGGTTCAGCTTAGCGTAGGCGAGAACTTTCAGCCTTTCCATTTCTCAGCTTTCCACTTCCCCCTCTCCCCCCGCGGGAGAGGGTCGGGGTGAGGGGGAGACGAACACCCTCCCCTCCTTCACCACCGCCCAGGCGAGGTTTTGTCCCATCCAGTACGGGATCTCCGCGAAGCTCTCCACGTCCCAGACCACGAGGTCCCCGTGTTTTCCGACCTCCAGCGATCCAACGCGGTCGGCCAGGCCCAGCGCGGCTGCGGCGTTGAGGGTGGCCGCGGTCAAGGTCTCCTCCGGGGACATCCCCAGGCGCAGCACGCTCAACGCCATGACCAGGGGCATGGACGCCACCGGACACGACCCCGGGTTGAAGTCGGTGCCCAGGGCCACCGGGACCCCGGCGGCGAGCAAGTCCCGGGCCGGGGGATAGGGCTCGCCCAGGACGAACGCGGTGGCCGGAAGGAGCACCGCCACCACCCCGGCCGCGGCCAGGGCTCGGATCCCCGCCGGGGACACGTGGAGCAGGTGGTCGGCCGAGGCCGCCGCAAGCTCTCCGGCCAGCTCCGCCGCCCCCACGGGCGCCAGCTCGTCCGCGTGGAGCTTCAGCGCGAGCCCCGCCGCCCGGGCGGCGGTGAGGATGGCCCTCGCCTCGTCCACCGTGTAGAACCCGCGGTCGCAGAACACATCGCAGAACTGGGCGAGACCCTGTGCGGCCACCCGGGGGATCATGTCCTCCATCACCCCCCGGAGGTAGGCCTCCCGCGGCATGTCCGGGGGGAAGGCGTGGGCACCCATGAACGTGGGCACCAGGGTCAGGGGGAGCTCCTCCCCGAGGCGCCGGACGGCCCGCAGCATCTTGAGCTCGTCCTCGGTGGAAAGGCCGTAGCCGGACTTCACCTCGACCGTGGTGGCGCCCAAGGCGAGCATCCTGAGGAGCCGCGGCCGGGCGAGCTGGGCGAGCTCGAGCTCACTCGCTTCCCGCACCGCGGCGACCGTGGTCAGGATCCCCTCCCCGGTGTACCGCTCGCCGCGGGCCCGGACCAGGAACTCCGGGAGGCGCGACCCGGCGAACACGGCGTGGGTGTGGGGATCCACCAGGCCGGGGGTCACCGTCCTCCCCTCCACACCGAGACGGGGCCCGTGGAACCGGGGCCACGAGCCGGACCCGACCGCGGCCACCCGGCCCTCTCGGATGAGGACGCAGGCGTCGCGCAACACCGTGAGCTCCCCCATTGCCGGTCCGGCCCGCGGGCCGGAGCCGGTGGGGGTGGCGAGCTCGCCGATCCCGTACACGAGGAGATCCATCCTTAGGGATTATACGAACTTCAAGAATCCGATCGCCGAGGGCTTTCCCACGTTTATCCCCCCGGCTATACTGGAGACGCTGTGATCGAGCTCGATGGACACCTGACGCCAGCGGATGCGGAAGCGGTCATCGAGGGGGAGCAGGTAGCGGTGGCAGGTTCGGCCCTGGCCAAGGTGGACGCCGCTCGCCGCGTCCTTCTCTCCTTGATCGCCCGTGGGAAACCGGTGTACGGGGTGAACACCGGGTTCGGCGGGCTGAGCACCGTGCGCATCCCGGTGGAGGATCTTGGCCGCCTGCAGGTGAACATCGTCCGCTCCCATGCCGCCGGGGTGGGCCGACCGCTTCCGGACGAGGCGGTGCGGGGGATGCTCCTGTTCCGGGCCAACTCCTTTCTCCAGGGGGCGTCCGGGGTCCGGCCTGAGATCGTGGCGCTCTTGGTGGGGATGCTCAACGCGGGGGTGCATCCGGTGGTACCGGAGCAGGGGTCGGTGGGCTCGTCCGGGGACCTGGTGCCCCTGGCCCACCTCGCCCTGGTGCTCCTCGGGGAGGGCCGGGCCCGGTGGCGGGGCGAGGAGCTCCCGGGGGGAGAGGCGCTGCGTCGGGCCGGGCTGGCCCCGCTTGCTGAGCTCGCCCCCAAGGAAGGCCTCGCGCTGCTCAACGGCACCGCGTACATGCTGTCCCTCCTGTTTCTGGCCTGGCTCTACGGCTGGCGCGCGCTCAAGGCGAGCCTGGCCACCGCCGCCCTGACCTTCCAGGCCCTCCGCGGACGAACCGAACCCCTGGACGCCCGGATCCACGCCCTTCGCCCCCACCCGGGCCAGGTCCAGGTGGCGGCCTGGCTGCGGGAGCTCCTCCAAGGGAGCGCTCTGGTGAACTCGTACCAAGACGACGTCCAAGATCCCTATTCCCTGCGGTGCCTGCCCCAGCTCCTGGGGCCGGTGGTGGAGGCGCTGTGGGCGGTGGAGGGGAAGCTCCGCGTGGAGATGAACGCGGCCACCGACAACCCCCTCATCTTCCCGGAGGAGGCGGGGGTGACCCTGTCCGGGGGCAACTTCCACGGGGAGATCCTGGCGTTCGCCGGGGAGTGGCTGGCGGTGGCGCTCACGGAGCTGGGCGCGTCCTGCGAGCGGCGCCTGGATCTCCTCCTCACCGCCCGTGATCGCGGCCTGCCCCCGTTCCTGTCCCCGGAGCCCGGGCCCAGTTCGGGGTTGATGGTCCTCCAGTACACGGCCGCTGCCCTGACCGCGGAGAACAAGGTCCTCGCCCACCCGGCGGCGGTGGACTCGATCCCCACCTCCGGGGGCAAGGAGGACCACAACGCGATGGGGGCGACCTCGGCCTGGAAGGCCCTGCGCATCGCCGAAAATGTTCTGGCCCAGGTAGCCCTGGAAGGGGTATGCGCCCGGTGGGCGGTGGCCCTGGCCGGGGTGGACGGCCTGTCCCCGGCCACGCGGCCCCTGTACACCGCCCTCGCCGAGCTGGTCCCACCGCCGGGGGAGGACCAGTACCTGGGGGACGCCATCCAGGCGGTGTGCGCCGCCGTCCGGCGAGGGAGGATCGGACCGCATGGGCTATAAGGTGGGCACGGTGGCGGTGGTGGGCAAGGCCAACGTGGGCAAGTCCACGTTCATCAACGCCGTCATGGGACGTAAGGTGGTCATCGTGTCCGATTGCCCCCAGACCACCCGCAACCGGATCCGCTGCATCTACACCACCCCCGAGGCCCAGGTGGTGTTCGTGGATACCCCGGGCCTCCACCAGCCGGTGAACAAGCTCTCCGCCCACCTCCTGCGCGAGGCGTTCCGGGCCCTGGCCGGGGTGGACGAGGTGGCGTACATGGTGGAGCCCACCGGCGAGGTGGACGCCTACGACGAGACCGTCCTCCCTCGGATCAAGGCCCTCCCCTGTGCCAAGGTTTTGCTCGTGAACAAGATGGACCTCGCCCGGGGCAACGCCCTTCCCGAGACCCTCCTCGCCTACGAGAAGCTGGGCATCTTCGATGACCTGGTGCCCATCTCCTCTACCCGGGGCAAGGGCCTTGATCGGGCCCTGGCCGTGATCGTCCATCACCTCCCGGAGGGGGAGCCGTTGTTCCCCGAGGGCACGGCCACCGACCGACCCCTGGAGTTTACCGTGGCGGAGCTTATTCGGGAGAAGATCTTCCAGTTGACCTATCAGGAGATCCCGTACTCCACGGCGGTGGTGGTGGAGCGGATCGAGGAGCGGGAGGACCCTCCCCTGGTGTCCATCTACGCCACCATCTACGTGACCCGGGATTCCCAGAAGGCGATCGTCATCGGGAGCGGGGGAGCGAAGCTCAAGGAGATCGGAAGGTTGAGCCGCCTGGAACTCGAGGCCCTCCTCGGCCGCAAGGTGTTCCTATCCCTTCACGTCACGGTGCGACCAAAGTGGACCGAGAACGAGGCGGAGATCGCCCGCCTGACCGGGGAGTGAAGCCCTTCAGAACGAAGCGTGGAACGTGCTATACTTCCACAACCATGGAGCGGAACGCGGATGTGGTGATCGAGCCGGTCCACGATGGCCCGGGGTACCGGGCCTGCGAGGGCCTGCAGAAGGAGGTGTGGGGGTTCCCCGACGTGGCGGTGATCCCCGACCATCTCTTGCACATGGTCGTGGGGGCAGGGGGACTCTTGCTGGGGGCGTTCGACGGGATCGGTCCCGGGCGGGAGATGGTAGGGTTCACGGTGTCCGTGGTCGGCCTGACCGAGGACCGGCGGCTTCGTCATCATTCGCTGATGGCCGCGGTGCGGCCAGGCTGGCAGGACCGGGGCGTGGGGTACCGCCTCAAGTGCGCCCAACGGGAGCATGTCCTCGCGCAGGGAATCGATCTCATCACCTGGACGTTCGACCCGTTGGAGTCCCGCAACGCCCACTTCAACCTGAACAAGCTCGGCGGGGTAGCCACCCGGTACCTGCCCAACTACTTCGGTGAGCTCCGCGATGCCCGCAACCAGGGCCTGGCCACCGATCGGTTCCTGTGCCAGTGGCACCTCGCCTCGCCCCGGGTCCGTACCCACCTCGCTCGGGAGACGCGGCCCGACCTGGCGTTGGGGGAGGTGGAGACCATCAACCGCACCCAGCGCCTCCCGTCGGGGGTTCGGGCCCCGCTCGGGTTCCGTCCCGACCTCACCGCGCCGAACCTCCTGTTCGAGATCCCGTCCGACCTTCAGGCGCTGCGCAAGGCGGACCTGGACCTGGCCCGCCAGTGGCGCCGGGAGGCCCGCCAGGCCCTGACGAGCTACCTCGACGAGGGGTACCTCGTCACCGCTCTCTTCCGGGAAGGGGATCGGAGCTTTCTCGTCCTGGAACGGCGCCCTCTTCCCAACGTGCTGGAGCGGCCATGATCCGACCGGAGCGCATCTCCCTGCATCTCGTGGAGCTCCCCCTGGTGCAGCCCTTTGTGACGAGCTTTGGGGAGGAACGGGTGCGGCGGGTCCTTCTTGTGTCCATGACCGCGGACGGGCTCATCGGGTGGGGGGAGTGCGTGGCCGGGGCCGGCCCATGGTACTCCGCGGAGACAGTGGACACGGCCCGGCACGTGATCGGGGAGTTCGCCCTGCCCCTCATGCGGGGCCGGGCGTTTGATCACCCCCGGGAGCTTGCCGCCGTCCTCGCCCCGATCCGTGGGCACCCCATGGCCAAGGCCGCCCTGGAGGCGGCGCTGTGGGATCTCCACGCCCAGGCCGCCGGAAAGCCCTTGGCCCAGGTCCTCGGGGCCGTGCGAACCGAAGTCCCGGCCGGGGTGAGCGTGGGCATCCACCCGAACATCCCGGCCCTGGTGGAGCGGGTCACGGCGTTCGTCGAGCAAGGCTACCAGCGGGTGAAGCTCAAGGTGAAGCCGGGGTGGGACGTGGAGCCGGTGGCCGCGGTGCGGGAGCGGTTTCCCGATCTGCCCCTGTCCGTGGACGCCAACGCCGCCTACACCTTGGATGACGCGAACCACCTGCGGAAACTGGATCGTTTCGACCTGTTGATGGTGGAGCAGCCGCTCCCTTACGACGACCTGGTGGGGCACGCGCGGCTTGCCCGGACCCTGTCCACCCCGATCTGCCTCGACGAGTCCCTGAGCTCACCCCATCGAGCATGGGAGGCGCTCGAGATGGGAGCGTGCCGGATCATCAACGTCAAACAGGGCCGCCTGGGAGGGCTTTCCGCGGCCCTGGCGGTCCATGACCTCGCCCAGGGGCGGGGCGTGCCCTTATGGTGCGGCGGGATGCTGGAGACCGGGGTCGGCCGGGCCTTAAACGTGGCCCTGGCTGCGCTCCCGGGGTTCACCCTCCCCCACGACATCTCCGCCACCGACCGCTACTACCATCAGGACCTCGCCGCCCCCCCGTTCCACTTGGAGCGGGGGTTCATCCGTGTGCCCCAGGGGACGGGGTTGGGAGTGGAGGTGGACCTGGCCCGGCTTCATCGGTTCACCGTGGCCAGCTGGGCCTGGCAACTCTAGGAGGCGCTCGTGAGGAAAGCGGAGCTGGCGAGGCTGATCGATCACACCGTGCTTGGGCCGGAGACGAACCGGGCGGCGGTAGAGCGGGCGTGCGAGGAGGCCATCCGCCACCGGTTCTATGCGGTGTGCGTCACGCCCGGCCATGTGGCCCTGGCCAAGAGCCTCGTGCGGGACAAGGGGATCTACGTGTGCACCACGATCGGGTTCCCCCACGGCCAGCACAAGCCCGAGGTCAAGGCGCTCGAGGCCAAGGCGGCGGTGGACGACGGCGCCGACGAGGTGGACATGGTGATCGATGTGGCCGCGCTCAAGGACGGCGACTACCAGCGGGTGATCGCCGACATCCGCGCGGTGCGGGAGGCGATCGCCAAGGCCCCGCGGCCGGTGGTGCTCAAGGTCATTTTGGAGTGCTGCTTCCTCTCGAACGACCAGAAGGTGGCCGGGGCCATCCTGGCCAAAGCAGCGGGGGCGGACTTCGTGAAGACGTCCACCGGGTTCGGCCCTGGTGGGGCCACCGTCGAGGACGTGGCCCTGCTGCGGCGGACGGTGGGGGAGAAGATGGGGGTCAAAGCTGCCGGCGGGATCCGCGATTACGAAACGGCGGTGCGCATGGTCGAGGCCGGGGCAAACCGGATCGGGGCCTCAAAAAGCGTCCAGATCCTCGCTGGAGCACCGGATTGACCCCGCGGCCGCTGAACGCAACAGCCGGAGGAGCACGGCCCAAGGTCACCGCAATGGGCGAGTCCGCCGAGAACGAGCCAAGGTGATCGAGGTGGCCCAGCTTGCTCGGGCTGACGGGATCGTCCTTCGCACCCAGGACCACGCGGAGACCGACCGCATCGCGGTCGTCCTCACCCCAAACCATGGCCGCCTCGACCTCCTCGCCAAGGGGGCGCGGCGCATGGAGCAAGCGGCGGGGGCGGCCCTAGACGTGCTCAACGTGGTGAAGATCATTTACTACCGGCGCCGATCCGGGCTCCATCTCCTGAAGGAAGTGGAGCTGGTGCGCACCTTCCCCGGCATCCGCTCCGACCTTGACCGGGCCACCACCGCCTTGTGGGGGATCGAATGGGCGCTCGCGCTCATCCCCACGGAGGCCCCGGACGAACGGGTGCACCGCCTGACCGTGGAGTTTCTTGCCGCCCTGGACGCAGGGCACCCGCCGCGGGTGCTGGCCCTGGGCTACGTGCTGCGGCTCCTGGCCGTGGCCGGCCATCGTCCCCACCTCGATGGGTGCCTGTCCTGCGGGGCCCAAGATGGCCTGACCTGGTCCCCGGAGCGGGGTGGGCTCCTATGCCGCCCGTGCGGGGGCAGCGGCGAGGCCGTCTCACCCCGCGTGTGGCGCACCCTGGGGGCGATCGCCCGCCTTCCCCTGCCCGCCCTGGCCCGGCTGCGCGTGGAGGAAACGGATTTGGAGAGGGGAGAGGCGCTGGTAAGGGGATTCCGCGAGGCGCAACTGCGCCGCTAGCGCCCCCCTTACCTGGGGAAACGCGCCTGGCGCAGGGCGCGTTCCACGGCTATATTCTCGTATCCATGGAGTGCCGGATCATTGCCTGTGAGCGCGTGGCCTTCTCTGGGAAGGCCGAGGGTGTGTATGCCCGCAGCCCGGAAGGGTGGTTTGGGGTGCTCCCCGGGCATGCCCCGGCCGCGTTTACGCTCTCGGACTCCCCGGTGCGGGTGATCACCACCGAAGGAACACGCACGTTTCACGTCAAGGCCGGGACGCTGTACGTCAGCCGGGAGGGCGTGACCGTGCTCGCCGACCGAGCGGAGACCCGTGGCTAAGGTGGTGGTGACCGGGCTCGGGCTCGTCACCCCATTCGGGGTGGGGCGGGACGCGTTCTTCCAAGGCCTCACCGAGGGCCGGGTTGCCATTCGCCGGATCGATCAAGACCTGGACCTCTCCGGGATCGGGGCCCAGGTGGCCGCCCCGGTGGACGGGTTCGACCCGCTGGCGTTCATGTCCCCCCGGCGTGCCCGGCGGATGGGCCGGGTATCGCAGATGGCGGTAGCCGCGGCCCGGCTGGCCCTGGAGGACGGCCGGTTCGTGCCCCCACACACCGGGCGCGGGGCGGTGGTCATCGGCACCGCCATTGGGGCGTTGGAGGCGCTGGTGGACAACCACCGCACGATGCTGGAGCGGGGGGCGGAGCGGGTGTCGCCGTTCCTGGTGCCGGTGATGATGCCCAACGCCCCGGCAGCGGAGGTGTCCATCGAGGTCGGGATCCGCGGCCCGAGCTTAGGGGTGGTCACGGCGTGCGCGTCTGGGGCCCACGCCCTGGGGATCGCGTGGAGATGGATCCGCGAGGGGGCCTTGGACTGGGCCCTGGCCGGGGGGGCAGAGGCGGTGATCCTACCCCTGGTGTTGGCGGCGTTCGACCGGATGGGAGCCCTTACCCGCTCGCCCGATCCCGCGGTGGCGTCGCGGCCGTTCGACGCCCGGCGGGATGGGTTCGTGCTCGGGGAGGGGGCGGCGGTCCTGCTCCTCGAGTCGGAGGCCCATGCCCGGAAGCGGGGGGCGGAGCCCCTGGCGGAGATGGCCGGGTTCGGCCAGAGTTCAGACGCGTACCACATCACCGCCCCTCCGGAGGACGGGGAGGGGGCGCGGCAGGCGATGGCCGAAGCCGTGGCCTCGGCCGGGCTCTCCCCGGACGAGGTGGACTACGTCAACGCCCACGGGACTTCGACGCCGCTCAACGACCGGGCGGAGACGGTGGCGATCAAGGCCCTCCTCGGGGAGCGGGCGTACCAGGTGCCGGTGAGCTCCACCAAATCCCAGATCGGGCACCTCCTCGGGGCGGCGGGGGCGGTGGAGGCGGCGGCGGCGATCTTCCCGTTCCTCACTGGACTACTTCCGGCCACCGTGACCTGGCGGGCCCGCGACCCCGAATGTGATCTCGATTACGTTCCTGGGGCGCCGCGGCCGGCCAACGCAAAGGTGGTCCTGTCCAACTCGTTCGGGTTCGGCGGCCAGAACGCGTGCCTCGCCTTCCGCGCCCCGAGCTAGAATTGCGATAAGAACCGGAGGTCGTTCTGGTAGAAGAGGCGGATGTCGTCCACCCCGTAGCGGAGCATCGCCATCCGTTCCACCCCCAGGCCGAACGCGAAACCAGTGACCTCCTCCGGGTCGTACCCAACCTCGACGAGCACCGCCGGGTCCACCATCCCCGCCCCCATGATCTCCAGCCACTTCCCCGGAGGCTTGCGGATGTGGACCTGGGCCGAGGGCTCGGTGAACGGGAAGAAATCGGCGGAGATGCGCATCTCATAGCCGGGGCCGAAGAACGCCCGCACGAACTCCCCGATCACCCACTTCAGGTGGGCCATCGTCAGGCCCTGCTCCACCCACAGGAGCTCCACCTGGTGGAACACCGGAAAGTGGGTGGCGTCGGGGTTGTCCCGGCGGTAGCAGCGGCCGGGACAGATGATGCGCACCGGTGGTTTCCTCGACTTCATGACCCGGATCTGCACCGGCGAGGTGTGGGTCCGGAGGAGACGGGCATCGTCGATGTAGAAAGAATCCCAGTCATCTCGGGCCGGATGGTCTGCCGGTATGGCCAGGGCCTCGAAGTTGTAGTAGTCCGTCTCCACCTCGGGCCCGGTGGCCACATCGAACCCCAGGCGCAGGAAGACCTCCTCGATCTCCCGCCGCACCTGGGTCAGGGGATGGAGATGGCCAAGGGGACGCCACCGCCCAGGCAGGGTAAAGTCGTACCGTTCCGCAGCCGCTCGCTCGGCAAGCGCCCGGGCCGCAAGCTCCCCCTTGCGCGCCTCGAGAGCGGCGGTGATCTCGGCCTTGAGCGCGTTGAGGAGCTTGCCGGCCTCGGCCCGCTCCGCCGGGGGAAGGCCGCGCAGGCCGTCGAACAGCTGGGTGAGCACGCCTTTCCGCCCGAGGAACCGCACCCGCAGCGCCTCCAGCGCCGCGAGGTCCCGCACCTCGACGCTCGCCCGCGCCCACTCCGCCCGCGCCGCCTCCACCCGCCGCCGCACCTCGCCCAAGGTCATGATGATCCGGATTATACGTACGGGATCAGGACTTTGACAACACAAACGCCCACAGACTAGAATGGGCCGGTGCACGAGGTACAGCGGTTACGGTCGTGAAGGAGGTCGGATGGACTACGCACGGCGACGGGCACGTCTCTGGGAGGAGGTACGGGGAAGAGGGCTCGATGCCTTCCTGGTCATCAATCTGGAGGGCTCGGAGGGCCCAAACCTCCGCTACCTTTCCGGGTTCACCGGCTCGTCTGGCATCCTGATCCTCGCCAAGGAGTCGGTATTTGCCACCGACTCCCGGTACACGGAGCAGGCACAACACCAGGTCCGTGGGCTCCCGGTGGAGGAGGCGAAGGGGCGCTGGCTCCCGTGGCTCGTCGAGCGCCTGAGCGCCCTTGACCTCCGGAAGATCGGCATCGGCACCTACGGCACGAGCTTGCACACCTACCGGGAGCTTTGCCGGCTCGGGGAAGGCATGGAGTTCGTGCCCGCAAACGGGCTCGTGGAGGGGCTGCGCCGGGTGAAGTCCCCGGAGGAGATCGAGCGCATCGCCGCCGCCGCCCGCCTCACCGATGAGGGCCTGCGATGGACGCTCGGGCAGCTCAAGCCGGGCCTGACCGAGCGGGACGTGGCCCTGGACCTGGAGATCTGGTACCGCCGTCATGGGGCCGACGACGTCGCGTTCGACCTCATCGTGGCCAGCGGGCCGGCGAGCGCGATGCCCCACCACCGGGCCGGGGAGCGAAGGCTCGAGGGTGGAGACATCGTCCTCCTGGACATCGGGGTACGCCTGGACGGGTACTGTTCCGACCTCACCCGGGTCGTGGCGTTGGGACACGCCAGCCGGGAGCTGCGCGACCTGTACCGCCTGGTGCTCGCCGCCAACCGGGCCGGGCTGGAGGCGGTCCAGGCCGGGGTGTCCGGCCAAGACGCGGACCGGGCCGCCCGGGCAGTGATCGAGGCCGGGGGGTACGGGGACAGGTTCGGCCACGGCCTCGGCCACGGGGTCGGCCTGGAGGTCCACGAGGCGCCGCGTCTGGCTCCAACTTCGGACGACGTCCTCGCAGCTGGCCATGTGGTCACGGTGGAGCCCGGCGTGTACCTGCCCGGCCGGTTCGGGATCCGCATCGAGGACCTGGTGGCGGTGCACGCCGACGGCTGCGAGATCTTGTCCGGCTTCCCTAAGGAGGAACTCCTTGTGGTGTAGCGCTTTTCGGCCTCGTTCGGTGTCTTCCAGCCTGAAGAGGGAGATCAGAACGTGGACATGACGCTCGCCGAACTGGCCGATCGGGTACGCCGCGAAAGCGGGCTTGCCGTTACCGCTCGTGACCTGGAGCGGATTCTCGCCGCGCTCCAGGCCTCGGAGGACATCTGGCGGATCGTGGACCTGGCCCCGGTGCCGATGATGGCCACCTGCCAAGGCTTGCACGCCCTGGCCGGGATCGGCTGGGTAACGTGGGCGAATGGGCGCGTCCGGCTGACCCCGGCCGGGGACCGGGCGTGTCGCAAGCTCGCCATCGCCGCGGCCCAGGAGCTCAAGTGCCCCCGCTGCGGCGGACGGGGGGTGGAACTAAGCCCCCTTCGGGAGGTGGCGGCCGCGTTCCATCGCATCGCCCGCGGCCGGCCGGAGGCATCCCAAGAATTCGACCAGGGCTACGTGACCGAGGACAGCACCATCGCCCGGGTCGCGTTCATGTGGGCGAAGGGGGATCTCGCGGGGAAGGACCTCCTGGTGCTCGGGGACGACGACCTTGTATCCATCGCTGTCGCCCTCACCCGGGCCCCCCGACGGGTGGTGGTGCTGGACATCGACCCGCGGATCGTGAACTTCGTCGCCGAGGCCGCCCGCGCCGAGGGGCTCGCCGTCGATGCCCGCCAACACGACCTACGGGAACCCTTGCCCGAGGAGCTGCGCGGCCGGTTCGACACGTTCTTCTGCGACCCCACCGAGAGCCTACGTGGGTTCCTCGCGTTCGCGGGGCGGGGCCTCGCCGCCCTACGGGGGCCGGGGTGCGCCGGGTACCTCGGGCTCACCCGGTACGAGGCGTCCCTCACCAAGTGGCGGGACATCCAGCGGGAGCTCCTCGCCGCGGGAGGGGTGTTGACCGACGTCGTGGACGATTTCCATACGTACGTGAACTGGCCGTACATCGACTCGATGCGCGCCTGGGACCGGCTCCCGGTGAAACGGGTCCCGGGGCGGGACGAGCCCTGGTACCGGTCGGCCTTGATCCGGGTGGAGCTGGTGGAGGCGGCGCGGGTGGAGAACCCACGCTACACGGGAGACATCTTCAACGATGAGGAGGCGGCAACGACATGATCAGGGAAACCATCAACCACGCGTGTCTTGTGTCCGGGGCGGCCGAGGGGGCTACTGAGCTGAACGCGTTCGATGGCGCCCTGCTCGCGGCGGGGATCGGGGATCTCAACCTGATCAAGGTGTCGAGCATCATGCCCCCCCACGTGGTGCTGGAGAAGGCAGTCCCCAAGCTCCCGCCAGGGGCGTTCGTGCTCGTGGTCTACGCCGCCCGCACGTCCAGCACGGCCGGGGAGACGCTGGCCGCGGCGGTGGCCGCGGGCCGTGCCAAGAACGGGTTCGGGGTGATCATGGAGGCCACCGGGCGATCCCGGGCCGAGGTGGAGGAGGCGGTGCGGATGAAGGTCGCCGAGGCGTTTCGGGTGCGCAACCTTGAGCTTGAGGAGGTGCACGTGGCCGCGGCCGAGCACCGGGTGGTGCGGTGTGGTGGTGTGGTCGCGGCGTGCCTTTTCTTCTAAAATTGGCCCGTGACCCAGGTCACGGCGTCCGGGACATGGCCAAGCCCGTTTGGGAGCACCAAATGGGCTATATGTTTGGCCAAATCTACCCCGGGGAGGAGGTGAAAGATGAAAGAGCTCGGGAGGCAGCTCGTGGTCGAGTTATGGGAGTGCGAACGCAATACCAACGAGCCGGAGGAGATCCGAAAGGCCCTACGCCGGGCGGCAGATCGGGCCAAGGCCACCTTGGTGGACGTCCAGGTCCACACGTTCAACCCGCACGGGGTGTCCGGAGTGGCGGTGATCGCCGAATCCCACATCTCCGTGCACACGTGGCCGGAGCTCGGCTACGTCGCCCTGGACGTGTTCACCTGCGGGGAGAAGGTGCTCCCCAAGGCCGCGGTGGAGGTCTTTTGCGAGCTCTTCCGCCCCCAGCGGACCAGCCTGCTGGAGATCAAGCGGGGGATCCAGTTATGAGTGCGGGAAGACGACGCGGGGAAGATTGGTTATGCGAAGAGCAGACGGCAGGCGCGCGACTGTGCCTGCACGTGGAGCGCTGGCTCGTCCGCCGGAGGTCGCCGTACCAGGCGCTTGAGCTGGCCGTGACCCGTGATCACGGCCGGGTGATGGCCCTGGACGGGAAGTTCATGCTCTCCGAGCGCGACGAGCCTTTTTATCACGAGATGCTGGTCCACCCCGCGATGCTCGTTCACGAGGCCCCGGAGCGCGTGCTCATCGTGGGAGGCGGCGACGGCGGCGCCCTGCGGGAGGCGCTCCGGCACCGCACGGTGAAGAGGGCCGTGGTGGTGGAAATCGATCAAGCGGTGATCGACGCGTCCCGCGAACACCTCCCGAGCGTCCACCACGGGTCGTTCGACGATCCGCGAGCCCGGATCGTGGTCTCCCCGGGCGAGGCGTTCCTTCCCGAGCACCCGGACACGTACGACGTGATCCTGGTGGACTCCACTGATCCCATCGGTCCGGGGAAGGCCCTGTTTCAAGCGGAGTTCCTGGCCGCGTGTCGGCGGGCGCTGCGCCCGGGCGGGGTGATCGCCCTCCAGGCGGGGACCCCGTTCTACTGGCCGGAGGAGCTGGAGCATCTGCTCCGCGAGCTGGGCCGCCTCTTCCCCTACGTGGGGGCGTACCTCGGGTTTGTGCCGCTCTACCCCTCCGGCATGTGGGCGTACGCCATCGCCGGGGACCGAGACTTGCGGGCGGAGGAGACCGCGGTCCCTGAGAGATACGCGAGCCGCGGGCTCACCACCCGGTACTACACCCCGGACCTCCACCGGGCGGCGTTCGTCCTCCCCAGGTTCGTGGAGGAGTTGGTCAGGCGCGCCCTGGGGGGCGAGGGATGACCGGGCTCCTTCGGTTCCTCGCCGCCGACACCCCGTTTTCCCAGGCCCGGGTGGCCATCCTCGGGGTGCCCCTCGAACGCACCGTTTCCTTCCGCGGTGGCCCTGCGCAAGCTCCGACCGCGATCCGAGCCGTCTCCGACTCGGTTGAATCCTATTCGTCTTTGTTCCGGTGCGATCTGGCCCAGGTAGGGGTCTGCGACCTGGGGGACGTGGACACCCACGGTCCGCTCCTAAAGGTGCTGGAGAACGCGGAGGCCGAGGTGGGGCGGATCCTCAGAGCCGACAAGGCCCCGGTGGTCCTGGGTGGGGAGCACACGGTAGCCCTGCCGGCGGTGCGGGCGGCGGCCTCTCGAGGCCCGGTCCAGGTCGTGGCCCTGGACGCCCATTCCGACCTGCGCGACGCGTACCTGGGAGAGCAGATCTGCCACGCCACCGTGCTCCGGCGGGTGAGCGAGGTCGCAACGCGGCTCGTCATCGTGGGGGCGCGCTCGTTCTTCGGGGGAGAAGCGGACGAACCGTTCTTCGCCCGACCCGACGAGATCGGCGCGCGCCTCGATCCCAAGCTCCCGGTATGGCTGACCCTAGACCTGGACGCGCTTGACCCCTCCCTGTGCCCGGGGGTGACCAACCCCGAGCCCGGCGGGCTCTCCTACCACGAGGTGATCGCGATCTGGCGCGAGCTCTCCCGGTTCCAGGTGGTGGGGATGGACCTCGTGGAGCTGGCCCCCCCGTTCGACCCCTCCGGGGTGTCCGCGGTCTGCGCGGCCAAGCTGGTCCTGGAAGCGATCTGCGCCTTCTGGAGAACGAAATCCAGCCCTGTCCACTAGAGGACCACAATTTGCCTCGTTCCGTCCGGTCGAATACAGTGCGGCAACCTGTGTCAGGGGGGTGGAAGCTGTGCGTTGGATCTTGGGATGGATCACGGGAGGGGGGATCGCCGCGTTCTTCTTCGGTTGGATCATCCAGATGCTGTGGAACCGGATCGTCGTTGGCCACCTGGAGCTCTTGAAGCCCCTCTCCTACCTCCAGGCGGCCGGGCTGTGGTTCCTCATCGCCCTGCTCTTCGCCTGGGTCGGGGCGCGCGCCTCCTGGCGGAGGTGGCGCCACTGATCGGAGACATGCGGCGGGTGCGTTGACGTCTGCCCCAAGAGCGTGATCCGGTACAGGTTCAGCCGTCGCTGGTCCCCGGCACCTTGCCGCCGGGTCACGTCGCACCTTGACGGGAGCCGAACGCCTGGGCTAACATGGACTGGCCGAAGGGGTTTCCCTCCTCGCTGCCAAGTCCTTGGGGGCGTAGCTCAGCTTGGGAGAGCGCCGGCTTTGCAAGCCGGAGGTCGGCGGTTCGATCCCGCTCGCCTCCACCAGTCCTTGTTCGCCTGTCTTCATCCTCTCCCGCCAGGGGAGAGGAAAGAGGCGAAGCCAGGGGGCTTAAGCTAACCCCAGCAGGGCGTCGATGCGCGCCCGGTCGAAGCCGACCACGATCTCCCCATCGAGCTCCACCACCGGTACGCCTTGCTGCCCGGACTTGCGGATCATCTCCAGCGCCGCCGCGTAGTCCGCAGCCACGTCGATATCGGTGTAGGGAATGCCCCGTTCATCCAGGTACCGCTTCACCGCACGACACCAAGGGCACGTCGGGTGCTGTACACGGTCACTTGATGGCCCATCGCTTACCCTCCTTCTTGAGCTCCACGAGGATCCCAGCTCGGAGGAGCTGCGCCACGAGCGGCGTCAGGCTGATCCAGTGCATCCGCCCCTGCCGGGTCCGTCGCACCAGCCCTGTTTCCTCCAACGTCCGCAGGTGGTAGGACAGGGCCGGGGTCGACATCCCCAACGCCCGGGCGATCTCCCCGCAATGGGGGCCTTCCTCGGCGAGGAGGAGCCCCACGATCGCCAATCGCTCCGGGCTCGACAGGGCGGCGAACGCCTTGGCCAGCTCTGGAACCCCCGGTTTGTCCATCGCCGCCAGTATAGCTGGGCCCACAGTGATTTCAATGGTTGTTTAAACGTTGAACCCCGAACACGGCTGGGGTAACCTCGCCCCGGAGGCGATCATGGAGGCCAAGGTCGTTTGGCACGAGAAGATGCGGTTCGTGGCGGTTGGCCCGTCCGGCCACGCCGTGCTCATGGACTCCTCTCCCGAGGTGGGAGGGGAGGACTCCGCCCCCCGCCCCACCGAGCTCCTCCTCGCCGCTCTGGGCGGATGCACGGCGATGGACGTCGTGTCCATCCTGGGCAAGATGCGCACTCCCCCCAGGCGCCTGGAGATCCTGATCTCCGCGGAACGGGCCACGGAACATCCCAAAGCCCTGCGCAAAATCCACCTGACGTACCGGGCCGAGGGGGTGCCCGAGGAGAGCCTGCACCGGGCGGCCCAACTCTCCCAGGAACGGTACTGCTCGGTCGCCCATTCCCTGTCCTCTGAGCTCTCGTTCGCGGTGGAGGCCCTGCCCTAAAGGAGCTCGAGGAGCCGCTCCAGCTCAACCCCCTCGGCCACCATCCGGTCGAGCAGGGCGAGCTGAGGCTCCCCCACCTGAAGGGTCCGCCCGACCAGCCGTTCCGCGGTCTCGGCCACGGTCATCGTGTCCTGGGGAGCCACGGCCAGCGTCACCCCCCGTCCCACGGCCTGGGTCACGATCGCCCGCTCCGGGCGCAGCCCCCCGCTCAGGATGATCGCCCGCACCCGCGGGGAGGCCAGCGCCGCGGCCTGGATGTCGGTACGGTCTCCGCCGGTGACCACTGCCAGTTGCCCGGGGATGCGCCGGAGGTACCGCAGGGCCGCGTCTCCGCCCATCGCCCCCACCAGGAACCGCTCCACCTCTGCCGCCTGGTTCCCCTCCACCACCACCTCCGCCCCCAGGGCGTCGATCACTTCCCGAATGCGCACCGTGTGCAGTTGCCGCTCGAACGGGATCACCCCAAGCACCGGCACACCCCGCTCCTCCAGGAACGGAACGGCGAACCCCCGGACCTCCTCCAGCTCGGTGTCCGGCGAGACCTCGTTGAGCACCGCCCCCACCAGCCGTACCTCGCTGGCGACGATGCGCACCGCGGCGAGCACCCGGTCCACCGTGGGCTCCCCCCGGTAGCGGGCGACGAGGAGGACGGAGGCCCCCAGGCGGGCGGCCACGGCCATGTCCGACATCCCCGACAAAAGCCCCCTGCCCAGCCACTCCCGACCTTCCAGAATCAGCACGTCCGCGTCCACCGTGGCCAGGGCGTCGATGCGCGCCCACGCCTCGGCCGGGGGCCGCCACACCCGCGGCACCTGCCCCCCGAGTACGGGGACGATGGCCTCCGGCGGCTCGGCCAAGCCCAGGGCTGCCGCCGCCACCTCCGCGTCTTGGTCGAACGGCCGGCCCTGCCGGTAGGCATTGGCCCAGCCCACCGGCTTGCGGTAGGCCACGGACATCCCCCGGCACCTCATCCGTCGCGCCAAGCCCATCGCCAGCGCGGTCTTGCCCGCCTTCTCCTCCACCCCTGCGATGTACAGCTTCTTCATCCGTCCTCCCCGGATATGGTAAGCCGCAGGTCCACCGCCACCACGCGGTCTGGATAGCAAATGAGCGGGTTCACGTCCAACTCCACGATCTCTGGGAAGTCCACCGCCAGGTGGCCGATCCGTCCCACCACCTCCACCAGGGCCGGGACGTCCACCGGCGGCTGGCCCCGGATCCCCTGGAGGAGGGGGAACCCCTTGATCCGCCGCACCAGGTCTTCCGCCTCCGCCCGCGACAACGGGGCCACGCCGAACGCCACGTCCTGCATTACCTCCACGTGGATCCCGCCGAGGCCGAACATCACGAGCGGCCCGAACGCGGGGTCCCTGGCCACGCCCACGATCACCTCCCGCCCGGGGGACAGGAGCTCTTGGACGAGGATCCCGTCGATCGGGGTCCCAGGGAACCGGTTTCGGATCAACTGGAGCATGTGCCAGGCCGTCTCCTCCACCTGGTCCACGGATACCCCCACCCGCACCGCGCCCACGTCGGACTTGTGGGTGAGTTCCGGAGAGGTCACCTTGAGCACCACCCTCTCTCCAAGCTCCCGAGCCACCCGGGCCGCCTCCGTCGGGGAGCGGACGAGCTCCCCCCTGGCCACCGGGATCCCGTACGCGGCAAGAAGGTCCATCGCCTCCACCCCGAGGCGGGGTCGGCCGTGGGCGGCCGCCGTCTCCAGCAGGCGCCGGGCCCGGGCGCGGTCGGCCTCGGGCGGCTGCGGCTCCTGGGCGCAGTCGGCGCGGATGGCCGCATAGTGGGCGAGCACGGCCAGGGCCCGCACCGCCCGGGCCGGATCGAAAAACGACGGGATCCCCGCCGCCCGTAGGGTCCCTGCCGCCTCCTCCCCCAGCTCCCCGGCCATGAAGCTCGCCACCACCGGCTTGGCGAACTGGCGGCTGGCGTCGGCCACGATGGTCGCCAGCTCGGCGAACGAAAGGATGGGGTGGGGGGCGGACAGGGCCACCACCATGTCCACGCCGGGATCGCTCAGCACCAGATCCACCGCTTCCCGGTACCGGTCGGCGTGGGCATCGCCGAGGATGTCCACCGGGTTGTAGATGTTGGCCGCGGCCGGCATGCGCTTGGCGAGCGTGTGCACGGTGCGCTCGGATAGGCGGGCCACCTCGAGGCCCTCCCACTCCACGGCGTCGGTGGCCATCACCCCGGCCCCCCCGGCGTTGGTGACGATCCCCACCCGGCGCCCCCGCGGCGAGGGCTGTCGGGCCAGCGCGTACGCGTAGTCGAACAGCTCCTCCACCGTGCGGGCGCGGATGATCCCGCACTTGCGGAACGCGGCCGTATAGGCCTGGTCCGAGCCGGCCATGGTCCCGGTGTGGGAGGACACCGCCCGCGCCCCGGCCTCGGCCCGGCCGGCCTTCAGCACCACCACCGGTTTGTCCCGCGTCACCTGGCGGGCGATGCGCATGAACTGGGGGCCGTCCTGGACTCCCTCGAGGTAGGCGATGATGACCCGCGTCTCCGGGTCTTGGGCAAATGCAAGCAAGAAATCGTTCTCGCCCAGCACGGCCTTGTTGCCCAGGGAAACGACGTGGGAGAACCCAAGCCGCTCCTTCCACGCCCAGTCCAGAACCGACGTGCAGAACGCGCCAGATTGGGACATGAACGCGATCTCCCCCGGGAGGGCCCCGCGGGGGGCAAACGTCGCGTTCAGCCCGGCCCGGGTGGAGATGAGGCCCAACACGTTAGGGCCGAGCACGTTCATCCCGTACTGGCGAGCGATCCGCACCAGTTCACGCTCCCGCTGCGCCCCCTCCACCCCGCACTCCTTGAACCCGGCGGTGACCACCACCGCGCTGGTGATCCCCTTCCTCCCGCACGCGTCGAGGACGTCGAGCACGGCCTCGGTGGGGACGACGATCACCGCGAGATCCACCGCCTCGGGCAGCGCCTCCACCGACGGGACGCACGGGCGTCCCATCAGCTCTTCGTACTTGGGGTTCACCGCGTACGCCGGGCCGGAGAAGGAAGAGGAGACGTTGGCGAACAGGGCATGGCCGACCTTCCCAGGGGTGGAGGACGCGCCGATCACCGCCACCGACTTGGGAAAGAGCAGATCGTCCAGGTTTTTCATCATGGCGCCTCATGGTAGCCGCCTCCGCGGGTTCTCCACAACCCCTGCACCGTTCCTCGATACCTAGGGAGGATGATCCTCCCGGTGGCGAGATCGACGCGAGAGCCCGACCACCAGAACCGCCCAACCGGAGAGGGGGTCGGGGGATACCTCGACCCCTCTGCGGTTTGGAGGTAGGCTCATGGAGATGAAGACGATCCTGGTGGTGGAGGACGAGCGGGAGATCGTCCGCATGGTCCAGGCCTACCTCATGCGCGAGGGCTACCGGGTGGAGGTGGCGTTCGACGGCGACGAGGGCTGGGCCCGCTTCAAAACCCTCCAGCCGGACCTGGTGATCCTCGACCTCTTGCTCCCCGGGATGCACGGCCTGGAGGTGGCGCGGCGCATCCGCCAGGGGTCGCCAACCCCGATCATCATGCTCACCGCCCGGGCGGAGGAGGCGGACCGGGTGGCCGGCCTGGAGATGGGAGCCGACGACTACGTGACCAAACCGTTCAGCCTCCGGGAGCTCGCGGCACGGGTGCGAGCGGTGCTGCGGCGCACCGAAGGGGGACCAACCCCGGAGGTCATCCACGCCGATCCGCTCACCGTGGACCTCGCCGCGCGGGAGGCGCGCCTGAACGGAGAGCTCGTGGACCTCACCCCCACCGAGTTCGACCTCCTCGCCCACCTCGCCCGGTATCCGGGGCGGGTGTTCACCCGTCGGGAGCTCCTCGAGGCTCTACAAGAACGGTCCTACGCGACGCTGCCCCGCACGGTGGACTCCCACGTGAAGAACCTGCGCCGCAAGCTCGAGCCGGACCCGGACAAGCCCACGTTCATCCTCACCGTACACGGGGTGGGCTACAAGTTCCGCCCTGCCCACGAGGAGGGGTAAGGTGTCCTTCCGCCTGAAGCTGATCGGAGCATTGGTCCTCACCGCCCTCCTCGCGGTAGGGGGGACCTACCTTCTCACTACCCGCGGGGTGAGCGCGCGCTTCGACGCGTTCCGCGCCCAGAACCGCCAGCTGGCCGCCCAGGACCTGGCATGCCTCCTCGGCGAGTACTGGCGGGCCAACGGGTCATGGACTGGAGTCGAACGCCTGTTCTCCGCGCAAACGGCGATCTTTTACCGCGGGAAGCTTGTGTACCAACGGAGCGTGCTAAGCCAGTATGTGCTCCTGGGAGAGGAGTTTCGGGTCATTGCGAGCGCGGGGCGAACGTCCACCGAGCGTGAGGATTGGCGCCGCATGGCTGCCCAAGATGGGATCCCGATCGAGGTGAGCGGAAAACAGGTCGGGACGTTGGTGCCCCTGGATGTGGCCAGCTTGACCCCGTTGGAGGAGGACTTCCTCGCCTCGGTACGCCGGGCCGCCTTCATCGGCGGGGTGGTGGCCCTTACGGTGGCTGCCCTCCTTGGGGGGAGCCTGGCAATGCAGCTGTCCGCACCGTTGCGTCGGCTCATCCACGCCACCGAGCGCATCGCCCAAGGGGATCTGGCCCATCGCGTGGCCGTCCGCACCCGGGACGAGATCGGGCGCCTGGCCCACTCCCTCAACCGGATGGCCGAGGCGCTGGAGCGCTCGGAGAAGGCCCGTCGGAACCTACTCGCCGATGTGGCCCACGAGCTGCGGACCCCGCTCACGGTGATCCGAGGGAACCTGGAGGCGATGCTGGACGGGGTGTTCCCCTTGTCGCCCGAGGGGGTGGCCCCGGTGTACGAGGAGACGTTGCACCTGGGGGAGCTCGTGGAGGACCTGCGGACCCTCACCCTGGCCGAAGCCGGCCATCTGCCGCTGGCGCGGGTGAAGGCGGACCTGGGGGAGTTGGTGCGGGCGGCGGCGGAGGCGGTGCGCCCCACCGCCGCCGAGGAGGGGGTCACCATCGCCGTGGAGACCGAACCGAACCTGCATGCGGACGTGGACCCCCGCCGCATCCGCCAGGTGCTGGGAAACCTCCTCTCCAACGCCCTCCGCTATTCCCCGGCCGGGGGGACGATCACCGTGACCGCGGCCCGCCGGGGGAATGAGGCCTGGGTGTCGGTGCGGGATCAGGGGCCGGGGATCCCCCCTGAGGACCTGCCCCACATGTTCGAGCGGTTCTTCAAGACGGACAAGTCCCGGGCCGAGGGGGGGACCGGGCTCGGCCTGGCCATCGCCCGGGAGCTCGTGCAAGCCCACGGCGGCCGGATCTGGGTGGAGAGCCCCGACGGGGCCGCGTTCACGTTCGCCTTGCCCGCCCTTGATCCCGACCCGAACATCTCATAACATCAGCCTCGCCATGGATGATGAGTGTAGCTATCACAGTCCAAGTCTGGGAAAGATTTCCTTCGACGAGGTCATCGACGAGATCCTGGCGATGATCGCTGCCGAGCCCGATGACCGCTACGAGATGATCGTGGGCACCGATTCCCAAACCTACTACGACGATGCCGAGTACGTGTCGGCGATCGTCGTTCACCGCGTGGGGAAGGGCGGCCGCTACTTCTGGCGCCGGGTCCACGAGCGCCGCCCGGCCAGCCTGCGCGACCGCATCTACCGCGAGGCGTGGCTGTCGTACGAGACGGCCCAGGCGCTGATCGCCGCGCTGAAGGAGCGTGGGGTGTTCGGGTTCCACCTCGAGATCCACGTCGACGTGGGCCGGGGCGGCCGCACCCGGGAACTCGTGGAGGAGGTGGTGGGGATGATCCTTGGCGTCGGGTTCCCCGTGCGGACCAAACCCGACGCCTACGCCGCCTCCACCGTGGCCGACAAGTACACGTGAGCCCACCGGCCACGCGGAACCACGTCCATTCCCGCGTGTCCTCCTCCCCGCCCCAGGCTCCGCATAGCATGGGCGTGTGCCGACGCTGGCCGATCTTCTGTTCGGAATGGCCCCGGTCGAGGTGACCGGGCTCAGTTGGGATTCCCGCCGTGTCCGGCCCGGGGACCTGTTCTTCGCCCTGCCCGGGACCCGGGCCGATGGCCATGCGTTCATCGGTGACGCCATCGTCCGCGGCGCGGCGGCGGTGGTAGGGGAACGCCCTTTGGTCAAGCTCCCCGTGCCCTACGCCCTCGTTCCCGATGCGCGGGCGGCGCTGGCCCAGGCGGCGTGCGCCTTCTACGACCACCCCACGCGCCGCATCCCCACGATCGCCGTCACCGGGACCAACGGCAAGACCACGGTCGTCCACCTCCTCGGGCAACTCCTCCCCGCTTGCGAGGCCCTGACCACGGTGCGGGTGGAGAGGGAGGGGCTATCCTGTGTGACCACCCCCGAAGCGCCCGACCTCCAGCGCCTGGCCGCCCGGGCGGTGGGCGGGGGAAGGAAGTTCTTCGCGTTCGAGGCCTCCTCGATCGGCCTCGCCCAGCACCGGGTGGACGGGGTGCACCTGGCGGCGGCGGTGTTCACCAACCTCGGCCGCGATCACCTCGACTTCCACCGCACACACGAGACATACCTCGCCGCCAAGCTCCGCCTGTTCGCGATGCTCCCCCCAGGCGGAATCGCGGTGGTGAACGCGGAGGACCTCCACGGCGCCCGGTTCCTTGCCGTGTCCCGCGGGCGGCCGGTGCGGTACGGGATCGGGCACGGGGACGTGCGGGCGGAGGGGCTGCGGCCAACCCCGGATGGGGCCGAGTTCCGGCTGGTCACGCCGGACGGGTCTGCCGACGTGCGGCTTCCCTTCCCAGGGGTGCACAACGTGCGGAACGCCCTGGCCGCAGCGGCCACGGCGTGGGCCCTCGGCGAGCCGGTGGACGCGCTGGCCGAGCGGCTGTCGCGGGCCGAGCTCCCTCCTGGGCGGTTCCAGCGCCTGCGCACCGCGGGCGGGGCTCAGGCGGTGGTGGACTACGCCCATACCCCCGAGGCCCTGGCCCAGATGGTGGCCACACTGCGCCCGACCGCGCGCCGGTTGATCGTGGTGTTCGGGGCGAGCGGGGAGGCGGACCGGGGGAAACGGCCGCTGATGGGGGAGGCGGTGGGCCGCCGCGCCGACCTCGCGGTGATCACCGCCGACAACCCCAAGTCCGAGGACCCGGGGAAGATCGCCGAGGCCGTGGCCCATGGGGTGCGTGCGGCTGGAGGGCGGTACGTGGTGGTGCTGGACCGCCGCCAGGCAATCCGCCGGGCGGTAGAGGAAGCGGGGCCGGGCGACGTGGTGCTCATCGCCGGGAAGGGCCACGAGCGGTACCAGCTCACCGCCGACGGCCCAGTGCCCTACTCCGACCTAGAGGTGCTCCTCTCGGAGCACTCAGCGGCGCTCGAGCGAGCGTAGCAAGTCCAATACCCGGCCGGCCACGTTCGCCGGCGGGCTCTGCGCGTCCATCACGTAGACCTTGGGATCGCGGGGCGGTTGAAGGTCCCGCTGGGCCGAAAGCCGCTGCACCACGGCCCCGAAGGGAAGCCCAGAGGCCAACAAGCGCTCCCGCCGCTCCTCCTCCGGGACGTCCAGCCATACGAACGCGTCGAAGAGGGACCGGTCCACGTGGGAGGAAGAGAGGAGCAGAGCCCCCTCCACCAGGAGGAACCTCGTCCCCTTCTTCTCGTGGTCGGCGATGGCCCGCCGGACCGCGGCCATGACCTCGGGGTGCACGATCGCCTCCAGGTCCGCCTTGGCCCGAGGATCGGAGAGGGCGACCGTGGCCAGCCGGAACCGGTCCACCGACCCGTCACGGGCGAGGATCCCCCCCCCGAACCGGGCCACCACCCGAGCGTAGGCCGGCCCGCCCGGACGGTAGGTGGACCAGGCCAGCTCGTCGCAATCCACACGGGCGATGCCTGCCCTCCGAGCGAGCATCCGCGCCACCGTAGATTTCCCTGATCCCGCCGGCCCGACGATCCCGATCACCTTCATCCTCACCAGACTAGCACCGGCCGGTCCCCCACTTCAAGCCGCCTTGTCCATGCCGCCGCGTGCATCTAGTAAACTGGCGACCATGAGCGAGGTCGTGCGCGGCTACTACGACCGGGAGGTGGAACGAGAATGGGGGCGCCTGGACCGCCCATATCGGCGGCTGGAACTCGTGACCACCCTCCACTTGATCGCGCAGCACTTCCCCACATCAGGGCACCTCGCCGACATCGGCGGCGGGCCCAGGCCCTAGGCGCCAGCGGTGGTGGCCCCCCTCAACCCGTGGGGGATCCTGCGCGCGGGGCTCTGTGAGTTCCCGGACGCGTACGTGCGCTTGGACTACGTGCGGGGGCTTCTCGCCGACTGGGTCCAGGCCGGCGAGCAACGGGCGTTCACCGAGGCCGCGTTTCTCACACCCCCCGGGCGCTCGCGGAGCTCACCGCCGCGAAGAGACCTGCGAACTCCCTCAGTACCGGGACGCGACCGAGCACCTCCACGCTGTGGTCCGCAAACCCCTGTAGGCGGCCCACAAGGCGCCCAGGCGGTCCGCCTGAGCTGGCCGGCCCACGGGATGAGCCGGGTCCTCTTCGATCCCCAAGTCCAGGGCCGCGGCCTGGCCCGAATCGAACTCGCTTCGGGGCCTCCTTCCCGGCATCCTCGCCGGCGCCACCTCACCCGGACCGGTGCCGGAACATGTGGTACACCTCAAGCCCGGCGGCGGGGGCTACGTGCACCGTTCGGTACCCCTGGCGTTCATAGAACCCCCGGTTCCTCTCGCCCACGGTGTAGAGGTACACGCCCGAAGCGCCCTGGTCAGAGGCGCAGAGCTCGTGCACATGGGCCAAGAGGCGCCGCCCGATCCCGCGCCCCTGGAGCTCCGGCAGCACCCCGATCTTCTCAAGCATATGGGGACGAGGTGGGATCCCTGGGGGCCGGCGGCTGGCGCGCAGGAGGGCCAGGGCCGGCCGGACGCGGACGGCCGGCAGAAGCCCAAGGAGCCCGGGCAGGACGTGGAAAAGCTGGCGCACGGACCACCCGGTGGGGGTACCCCCCACCCCGCTCACCCCGGCCACCCCCACCACCCGGCCCCCCAGAACCGCCCCGAACAAGGGACGGCCCGCCCGAAGGTGGTCCTCCACCCACAGGGCCACCGCCCGCCGGTAGGCCCGCTCGTGCCTCCCCGAGGCCAGGTTGAAGGCGTGGAGCACCGAGGCCTCCCCCCGGAACACCGCGGCGAGCACGTGGGCCGCCTGGTCCCGGTGCTCGGCCGTGAGCTCAACCACCCGGATCTCGAACATGTCGCACCCCACGGTCCGAGCTCAGCACGAACGCGTCGTAAATCGCGCACCCGTCGCGTTCGAGGAGCCCAAGGTCCACGTGCCGCCCCGCGGCCAACCGGGCCACCCTCATCCGCGCCCCCTGCCCTTGTGGTTCATGTCAAGGTTCTGTCATCGGCGCCCGCGTAGTCTCCAGGCCAAAGGAGGTGGCGGTTCCCGATGTGGACGGTAGCAAGCCCCGCCTCCTTG
>JANLFW010000008.1 GCA_024653305.1 Candidatus Acetothermia bacterium
TCATGTGGTCGATGATGAAACAGGGACGGGACTACGAGCTAAGGGAGGTCGCATGGCCCACTTGAACATCCGAGCGGGATGTTCAGATCTTGTTCCGTGCATAGACCTTTGTTCTTCAGACCCTGACCACGAGAAGCGCGTTGCCTCGTCCGCAGCGCCGCAACCAGTCCTCGCTGGGACCGGAGCAGCCCAAGGTGGCCGCGATGCGTCGTGAGCTCGCGGCCTTGACAGGTCATGTAGGCCTATATCCAAATGAAGCTCGACCTGGCCATCCGCAAGATCCTGTCGGCCACCACCAACGAGATCGTGGTCCACTTCCCGGTGAAGATGGACGACGGGCGGATCGAGGTGTTCACCGGATACCGGGTCCAGCACAACGAGCCCTCGGTCCGTTCAAGGGCGGCCTCCGCTACCACCCGTCGGTGGACATCGATGAGGTACGGGCGCTGGCCACCTGGATGACGTGGAAATCAGCGATCGTGGACATCCCGTTCGGCGGCGCCAAAGGGGGGGTCCAGCTCGATCCTTCTCAGTAGTCCAAGGCTGAGCTGGAGCGGATTACCAGGCGGTTCACCTACGCGCTCGGCAACAACATCGGGCCGGAGTACGACATCCCGGCCCCGGACGTGAACACGAATCCCAGATCATGGCGTGGATCCTGGACACCTACCTTTCCACCCTTCCTCCCCACGAGCGGTTTCGCTCGGTCCATGTGGTGACGGGCAAGCCGATCGAGGCCGGCGGGAGCCAGGGGTGGGACAAGGCGACCGCCAGGGCGTGGTGTACTGCATCCAGGAGTGGGCCAAGGACAAAAGGGTGCAGCTCGCGGACCTGACCTACATCGTCTCGGGCTACGGGAACGTGGGTTCCTGGACGGCGCGGCTCATGAAGCGGCAAGGGGCGAAGCTGGTGGCGGTCGAGGATCATACCGGAGCGATCGCCAACCCCAGGGGGATCGATGCCGACACGGTGGCGGACTACGTGAAGGCCACGGGAGGGGTGCGTGGCTTCCCCGGCGGACAGCCGGTTGAGCATCATGAGTTTCTAAGCATGGAGGCCGATGTCTTCGTGCCGGCGACGCTCGAGAACCAGATCACCGCCACCACCGCCCCCCTCCTCAAGGTCTGGCTCGTTGCCGAGGGTGCCAACGGCCCCACCGATCCCGATGGCGATCGGATCCTCCAAGAGAAAGGGATCGACGTCCTGCCCGACGTGCTTTGCAACGCGGGTGGGGTGATCGTGAGCTACTTTGAGTGGTTGCAGAACAAGCGCAGCGAGTTCTGGGATCTGGCGGAGGTGGACGCCAAGCTCCACCGGATCCTGGTCGCCGCCTACGCTCGGGTCCGCGATCGGGCCCGGGAGGTCAATACGGACTGGCGCACCACCGCCTACATCGTTGCCCTATCCCGTTTGGAGAAGGTCTATACGAACCGCGGCATCTTCCCGTGATCGGGCCCAGGGGGCTGCGGGGCGCCGTCCGGTTGCACCCGCGGGCGGGCGGCCCGAGAATCGCCCCGGGGAGGGATGGGTGAGCGGCCGAAACCGCCGGTCTTGAAAACCGGTGAGCCCTCGGGCTCCGTGGGTTCGAATCCCACTCCCTCCGCCAGGTTTCACCCCAAGAAGCCTTACGGCTTCTTGGGGACCCAGTCAAGTTCTAGCGATATTCCACGACTTCGGTGAGGGGGCGGCGCTCCCGCGGTGGGGAGGGCTCCTTGAACCGGCCGAGGGGGATCAGCGCAACCGGCCGCAGCCCTGAGGGAAGCCCGAGGAGCTCGCTGGCCTTCGCCTCGTCGAACGCCCCCACCCAGCACGAGCCCAGCCCCAGCGACGTCGCGGCCAGGAGCATGTTCTGAATCGCCGCCGCCGTGTCCTGGAGGCAGTACAGGGTCACCCCCCGCTCCCCGTACGCCCGCTGCGCCCGCAGGAGATCAGCGCACACGACGATCACCAGCGGGGCCTCGGCCAGGAACCGCTGCCCGTGCGCGGCCCCGACCAGCCCCTCCCGGAGCGCCCGGTCCCGGACCACGATGAACCGCCACGGCTGGGCGTTGCCCGCGCTCGGCGCCCAGATCGCCGCGGTGAGGACCGTCCGCACGTCGTCCTCGGTCACCGGGTCCCCGGTGTACTTCCGCACCGACCGGCGCCTCTTGATGGCCTCCGTCACGTCCATAGCGCCCTCCTTTCGCCTGTATGGCTCCCGCAGATGTTACCCGTGGTGAGGCGGGCATCGACGGCGGCACGGGTTCCGCGGTGCTCGCGGCGGACGCCCTCACGGTACCATAGGGTTCCTGATGGCGATCCGAGCGGCGCTCATCGACATGGACGGCACGATCTGGGTGTCCCCGGTACGGATGGCCGAGGTCCGTCGTGAGTTGGGCCTACCCGAGGACGGGCGGCCCCTGTTGGTCCAACTCGCCGAGCTTCCCCCGGAGGAGCAGGCGCGGGGCATCCAGGTCCTGCGCCGCCACGAGGCACGGGCGGTGGCGCTGGGGGCCCTCCGCCCCGGGACAGGGGAACTCCTGGCCTTCCTGCGTGGGCGGGGCGTGAAGTGCGTGCTCGTTACGAACAACTCACGCGAGAGCGCTACGGCCGTGCTGGCCCGGTCGGGCCTCCCGTTCAACCTCGTGTTCACCCGGGACAATGGCCCGATGAAGCCGGCCCCGGCCGCGTTTCTGCAGCCGCTTGAGGAGCTTGGGGTCCTGCCGGCGGAGGCGGTGGTCATCGGCGATTCCCACTTCGACCTCATCGCCGCCCACGAGGCCGGGATCGCCCAGGTGATCCTCGTCCGGCCGGAGGAGTGGATGCGCCCGTTCTTCCCGCCCGAGGCCAGTTACCACGAGGTCCAGGATCTCGCCGAGGCCCGAGACCTCCTGGCCCGCTGGGTCCCTTGAACCAGCAAGCGGTTCAGCTCACCTACGCCATAGGCACATGGGGGCGGTCCACACCGAGCGGACGACAGCCCCGTACCCCCGCCCCAGCTCCACGTCCGCATCGTCCACGAGGTGGAAGTCGAACAGATGCTCCGGGTGTTCGCACCCGGCCAGCGTCCGATAGCCGCTCGCCAACAGGTGGTCCAGCCGCCGGAGCAGGCTCTCCACGGTGTCCGTCTTGCGTTGAACCCACACGATGATGTCCACGTCTGAAGCCGGTCGGGCTCGGTTCTCCAGGGTGCTCCCGTAGATGTACACCGCGCGAAACGTCGGGCCCAGGAGCAAGCTCGGGGGTGCTTGGGATCACGGGAAGATCCCGCGCAGGCGGATCGCCTGCACCACCCGCTCCAGCCCCAGCATGAACGCTGCCGTCCGCAGGGAGACCCCGCGCTCCCGGGCGTAATCCCACACCGCCTGGAACGCGCGGCGCATGATGCGGCTCAGGCGGTCGTTGGTTTCTCCCTCCTCCCAGTAGAAGCTCTGCAGGTTCTGGACCCACTCGAAGTACGACACCACCACCCCGCCGGCATTGGCCAGGATGTCCGGCACCACCACCCGGCCCTGCTCCTCCAGGATCACGTCCGCCTCCGGGGTGGTTGGCCCGTTGGCGCCTTCCACGATGACCTTGGCCCGGATCCGGGCGGCGTTGTCCTCGGTGATCTGGCCCTCAAGCGCTGCTGGGATCAGGACGTCCACGTCCAGGGTGAGCACCTCGGGGCCGGGGATCTCCTCCACTCCGGGGGCGGTGTACCCGGCGATGAGGTGCTTGGGGGAGTGGGCCACGTAGTCCACGAGCTCGGGGATGTTCAGGCCGTTCGGGCTGTGGAGGGCCCCGGAGACGTCGGACACCCCCACCACCTTAGCCCCGCTCTCGTGCAGGAGCAGCGCTGCCACCGAGCCCACGTTGCCGAACCCCTGCACGGCCACCGTGGTCCCGGCGAGGCCACGCCCCAGCCGGTTCAGGATCTCCTGGGTTACGATCATCACCCCGCGGCCGGTGGCCTCCCGGCGCCCGCGGGCCCCGCCCACCGCGAGGTCCTTGCCGGTGACGATGGCGTACATCGGCTCGCCCCGGAGGACGGTGGCGGTGTCCATGATCCAGTTCATGATCCGGGCGCTCGTGTTCACGTCCGGGGCAGGGATGTCGTGCTGGGGGCCGATGAGGGGGAGGATCATCGCCGTGTACCGCCGGGTCAGGCGCTCAAGCTCCCCTTCCGAGAGGGTGGTTGGATCGCACACGATCCCGCCCTTGCCCCCACCGAGCGGGATGTCCACCACCGCGCACTTCCACGTCATCCATCCCGCCAGCGCCTTGACCTCGTCCAGCGTCACCCCGGGGTGGTAGCGGATGCCCCCCTTGCACGGCCCTCGGGCCGAGGAGTGCTGCACCCGGTAGCCGGTGAACACCGTGATCCCCCCGTGGTCCATGCGCACCGGCACGGATACCTCCAACACCCGCTCCGGGCGCTTGACCATCTCCAGCAAGTCCACGGGGAGGCGGAGCTTCTCGCCGGCCAGGCCCACCTGGGTCCGGAACATCTCGTACGGGTTGACCTCGGTGGCCTTGAGGGCGCGCTCCACCGTGGCTTGCGCTTGTCCAGCCTTATCGGACGTCATCGTTCGCACCTCCTCGACGGAAAGCCTAGAGGCGCAGTAGGCAATTCACATTGCCACTCAGGAGGAATGAGCGCTTCCTTTTTGCATGAACAGGCGCGTGTTCATGCCCGCCAGGGGTTACAGCATGGCGAGAAGCAAACATCGATATGACAAGCAATTCGTGATCAATTGACGGATATCGATGCCCCCAGATGATCACCTTTGCCTTGTGGATTGGGGGAGAGCAGGGTGCCACATTGCCGAGAAATCACTTGTCAGTCTAGGTTTCGGTGGGCCTGGGTTTGGGGCATCGTTGGCAGGTCATGGCTGGACGAAGACAGCGGCTGCTCGCCGAGCTCCAGGCCCTCCCGGGAACGCTCGAGGTCCACTACGGCGCGGGGGAGCTGATCTTTCAGGAAGGCGCGTTCGCGGCCGGGGTGTACGTGGTGGCCGAGGGGTTGGTGATACGGGGAGGTTACGTGCTCGGCACCTCCCAACCGGTGGGGGTGGCCGGGCCGGGGGACCTCCTTGGGGTCGAGGCGTGGCGGTTGGACATCCCCCCTCGGTATTGGGGGTTCGCCCGGGCATTGACCGCGGCGATCCTCAGGTTCGCCCCTGCCGGCGTGTGGAACGAGGCCTTGGCGGAGGAGCAATTTCGGGAGCTGGTCCTGTCTAGCCTGGCCGAGAGCGTGCTGGACTGGCATGCCCTCGCCTTGTACCGGGAGCACGCGGAACGGGTGCTGGCGTGGTTCCTGATGCGGTGGGGCGAGGACGATGGAGACCAGGTGCGCCTGCCCGTGTCCACGACCCTTCTCGCCTCCCTCCTGGGCCTCTCCCGGCACACCGTCCGGCAAGCCTTGACCCAGCTTGCCAGGATGGGGGTGGTGGAGCAGGCGGAGGGGGAGATCGTAGGGGACCGGGATCGGTTGCGCACGGTCCTGGGAGAAGCGGCGCTTATAGGGTCTCCTCGATGATGTGCAGGTAAAGCTCGGGGGTCCGCGCCAGCTCATCGAGCTTTTCCTTGGACAGGATCTTGATCCCCGAGCGGTGCGTTTGGATCAGGCCCCGCTCGCGGAACCGGCGCAGCATGCGCATCAAGGTCTCCACCGACACCCCGAGGAGCTCGGCCATCGTCTGCCGGGTGATGGGAAGATCGAGGAGCACCGAGCCATCGGTGTTCAGGGTCCCGTACTTGTTGGCCAGGGCCAAAAGCAGGAGGGCGAGGTTCCGATCGGCGGACTCGGTGGCCTCGCGGGTGAGCTTGAACTCGAGCATCGCCACCTCCCGGCCGAACCACCGGCATAGGTCGAACAGGGCCTGGGGGTGATGCTGGAGGAACGCCCGGAACCGGGCGGTGTCGAAGAAGAGGAGGGTGGACTCGACGATGGTCCGGGCAAACTGGAGGTTCACCGGCTCGCGGCCCAGGAAGAACGGCTCCAGGCCGTACCACTCCCCCGGGGTGAGGAACCGCAAGACCCGCTTCTCATGGGTCTTGGGCGCGTACTTGCCGATGTACAAGAGCCCCTGACACACCACGTATACCCCGGAGCAGTAGGAGCTCTCCTGGGCGATGAGCTCATCGGCGTCGAACCGGAGCACGAGGGCCAGGCGTTCGAGCGCTCCCCGTTCCTCATCGGTCAGACTGGGGAAGGCCTTGGCCAGGCAGCTGGCCGGGGATTCCTTGAGCGTGATCTTGGGCATGGTTATGTCGCTTGAATTCTAATACCTGTCGTGGGTTTACACCACGCGGAAGGAAAGAGGGGCGCTCGCGAGCGCCCCCCACGATGGCCCTCGGCCGTCCCTACGCTAGGCCCAGCCCCGCAGCTTCACCGCCTCCGCCACCCTGGATACGGCCACGAGGTAGGCCCCGAGACGGTTGTGGACCTTGTGCCCTTGGGCGGTGTTATGTACGGCGTGGAACGCCGTTGTCATCTTCTGGTCCAGGCGCTTGTAGACCTCGGCCTCGTCCCAGTAGTAGTTGTACGCGTTCTGCACCTGCTCGAAGTAGGATACGGTCACCCCACCCGCGTTGCACAGGAAGTCGGGAATCACGTAGACCTTGTTCTTGTGGAGGATCTGGTCCGCCTCTGGGGTTGTGGGGCCGTTGGCGAGTTCGGCCACGATGCGCGCCTTGATGCGGGGGGCATTGGCGGCGGTGATCTGGTTCTCAAGCGCGGCCGGGATCAGCACCGTCACAGGGAGCTCCAGGATCTCCGCGTTGGTGATGCCTTTGGCCCCGGGGAAGCCGACCACCGAAGGAGTTCCTGTCCCAGGCTATGGGCGTACTGCCCGGCGTTGCCGTAGCCTTGAATGGCGGCGGTGGCCCCGGCGAGGGGGATGTCCAGAGCCTTCCCCGCCTCGCGGATGCAGTACATGCCACCCCTGGCGGTGGCATCGCCCCGGCCGGCGGACCCGCCCAGGGGGAGGGGCTTCCCGGTGATCACACCCGGGGCGCGGTGCCCGGTGATCGTCTCGTACTCGTCGAGCATCCACGCCATGACCTGGGGGTTGGTGTACACGTCCGGGGCGGGGACGTCGACGTCGGGGCCGATGTAGTGGCCCAACGCGCGGATGTACCCCCGGGCGAGGCGCTCCAGCTCCCACGGGCTCATCTCCTTGGGGTTGCACGCCACCCCTCCCTTCCCGGTTGTACTGGACCCGGAACCCCTCGAACACCCGGACCGCGCCACCGTCCATCCGCACCGGGATCCGTACGTGGAACTCGCGCATCGGCCAGCGCAAAAGCTCGTGCAGATCAGGGTCCAAGTCGAGGAATCGGGCCGCTTCATCGAGCTGACGCTGGGCGATCGTAAACGGGTTCAAGCTGGTCTTCATGCCGATCTCCATGCTTCCTCCTCCCTTGGCTGAGTGGGGCGCCACCGTGCCCCGCCTCGGCGCGATCTTAGAGGATGTCATGGCTTTTGCCAAGGCATTGTTCGCAAAGAAGACACGATAATGCCGTCATTCGAAAGGATCATGGGGCGGAATCGGCCATGGTGGTAACGTATTCTGGGAAGGGAGGGCCGATCGGCTACGCGGCGGCGATGGGAGGTCCGGGTTTCCGCCCGGCGCGCCCCTTGGCGAGGTAGCGGTGGATCGCGTAGGCGGCCCGCTTGCCCGCGCCCATCGCCGAGATGACCGTCGCCGCGCCGGTGACGATGTCCCCTCCCGCGAACACGCCCTCCCGGCTCGTGCACCCGTCCTCGTCGGCGACGATCGTGCCCTCCCGGGCCACGTCCAGGCCCGGCGTGGTCCGGGGGACGAGCGGATGGGGTTCGTTCCCGATGGCGATGACCGCTGTGTCCACGGGGAGGACGAAGTTGGAGCCGGCCACCGGTACCGGCCGGCGGCGGCCGGACTCGTCCGGTTCCCCGAGCTCCATGCGGATACATTCCACATCCACCACCCGGCCGTTCTCCCCCAGGAACCGCACCGGGTTCACCAGGGTGTGGAACTCGATGCCTTCCTCCTTGGCGTGGTGGACCTCCTCGGCGCGGGCCGGCATCTCCGCCTCGGTGCGGCGGTACAGGATCATCACCTGCTCCGCCCCCAGGCGCAGCGCGGTGCGGGCGGCGTCCATGGCCACGTTCCCCCCGCCCACCACCGCCACCCGCTTCCCGATCTTGACCGGGGTGTCGTACTCCGGGAACAGGTACGCGCGCATCAGGTTGACCCGGGTCAGGAACTCGTTGGCGGAGTAGATCCCGATCAGGTTCTCCCCGGCCACCCCGAGGAACTTGGGGAACCCGGCCCCGGTGCCCACGAACGCCGCCGCGTACCCATCGGCCAGGAGCTCGTCGATGGTCAGGGTGCGGCCGACGACCACGTTGACCTGGATCTCGACCCCCATCCGGTTGAGGCCCTCGATCTCCGCCCCGACGATGCGTTTGGGGAGGCGGAACTCGGGGATCCCGTACATCAGCACCCCGCCCGGCTCGTGCAACGCCTCGAACACGGTCACCGCGTGCCCGAGGCGCCGGAGGTCGGCGGCGCAGGTCAGTCCGGCCGGACCTGACCCGATGACCGCCACCCGGAACCCGGTCGGGTCGCCGACCCGGGGAATCGAAACGCCGTTCTCGTACTCCCAGTCAGCGACGAACCGCTCCAGGCGTCCGATCGCCACCGGTTCGAACCTGCGCCCGAGGGTGCACGGGGCCTGGCATTGGGTCTCCTGGGGGCACACCCGGCCGCAGATCGCGGGGAGGTTGTTCGTCTCCTTGATCGTGGCGATGGCGCCGCGGAAGTCGCCGTCGCGGATCTCGCGGATGAACTTCGGGATGTCGACGTTGACCGGACATCCCTTGACGCACGGGGCGTTCTTGCACTGGAGGCAGCGCGCCGCTTCCTCCAACGCCTCGTCGGGGGTGTACCCAAGAGGGACCTCGTCGAAGTTGTGGATGCGGGCTTTCGGGTCCTGTTCGCGCATCGGCACTTGGGTCGGGCGGATCACCGGGCCACCCCCTTCGCCGCGAGGTACCGCTCCAGGGCGCACCGCTCCTCGTCCTTGAACGTCCCCAGCCGGGCGAGGAGGAGGTCCCAGTTCACCTGGTCCCCGGGGAACTCGGGGCCGTCCACGCACGCGAACCGGCTCTCTCCTTTCACCTCTACCCGGCATCCGCCGCACATCCCGGTGCCGTCGATCATGATCGAGTTCAGGGACACGGTGATGGGGACCCCGAACTCCCGGCAGACTTGGGTGCAGAACTTCATCATGATCGCCGGGCCGATCGCCCATACGTGGTCCACCCGCCGCGCTTGGAGCACCTCCTGGAGCGCGGCGGGGGTCACGCCTTTCTTGCCGAAGCTGCCGTCGTCGGTGGTCACGATGAGCTGATCGGAGACCTGCCCCAGCCGGTCCAGCCAGAACAGGAGTTCTTTGGTGCGGGCGCCGGCGATGGCGATCACCTCGTTGCCCGCGTCGTGGAGGGCGCGGGCGATGGGGTAGATCGGGGCGATCCCGACCCCGCCCCCCACGCAGACCACGGTCCCGTAGGCCATGATCTCCGACGGGGTGCCCAAGGGGCCGGCCACGTCGCGGATGGCGTCGCCGACCGCGAACTCCTCCCCGAGCTCGCGGGTGCTCTTGCCCACCTCCTGCACGACCAGGGTGATCGTCCCGCTCGCGCTGTCCCAGTCGGCGAGGGTGAGGGGGATCCGCTCCCCCCGCTCGTGGGCGCGCACGACCACGAACTGGCCGGCCCGTGCCTTGCGGGCGATGAGCGGGGCCGCCACCGTGAACTCCACGATGCCCGGGCCAAGGGCCCTCTTGTCCATGACCTTGTTCACCGTTGTTCACCGTCCCTTGATTGTTTCCTTAATTATGGCCGGAGTTGCCCCGCCATGGGGGCGGCCTCGGGTGGGGGGCGAAGCGCCGTGTAGGTGGCCATGGCGGAAGTGAGCGCGATCTGAAGAGGTCTTCGAGGGTCTTCACAAGCGCGGGATTTCGTGCTATAGTCTTAGGTGGCTATAAGGGTTGGTTTTCCCCCTTATATTTTTGCCCCTGAGTGCGAACCAATCCAATAAGGAGTGAGGGTAAATGGAAGTAGTGAGGTTTGGCAACGAGGTGAACGAGGAACAGAGCCTCGCGGACGAGGAGCTCTCCTGGTTTGACGACGAGGACGAGGGCCGTCGCTCCCCGGAGAACCCGATCCGGACGTACTTCGACGAGATCTCCCGTGTCCCCCTCCTGACCAAGGAGGAGGAGGTGGAGCTGGCCCAGCGCGTGGAGGCCGGGGACAAGGCGGCCAAGGAGAAGCTGGCCGAGGCCAACCTGCGCCTGGTGGTGTCCATCGCCAAGAAGTACCGGGGGTGCGGGCTGCCGTTCCTGGACCTGATCCAGGAGGGGAACCTTGGGCTGATGAAGGCGGTGGAGAAGTTCGACTGGCGCAAGGGGTACAAGTTCTCCACCTATGCCACGTGGTGGATCCGCCAGGCCATCCTGCGGGCGATCACCAACCGCTCCCGCACGATCCGCGTCCCGACCCACATCAACGAGCTCATCCGCAAGATCCACCAAGCGGAGCGGGAGCACGTGAAGGAACACGGCACCGGCCCCAGCCTGGAGGAGCTGGCCGAGGAGCTGGACACCACGGTGGACAACATCGTCAAGGCCAAGAAGACCGCTCAGTACACGGCGTCCCTCGATACCCCGATTGGGTACGAGGACGAAGGGGCGGTGCTGGGGGACTTCATCGAGGATGAGGCCGCGGTGTCCCCGACCTGGGAGACGTTCAAGGAGCTCCTGAAGCAGGAGCTGCAGAAGGCGCTGCGGGAACGGCTCACCCCCCGGGAGCGCCGGGTGATCGAGCTCCGCTACGGCCTCGATGGCAACCCCCCGAGGACCCTGGACGAGGTGGGGGAGATCTTCGGGATCTCCCGGGAGCGGGTGCGCCAGATCCAGAAGGAAGGGCTAGAGAAGCTGCGCGACTCCGACGTCCTGCGGAAGCTGGAGAGGTTCCGCCAGATCCTCGACGAGGATTGACCTCAAACGGCGGTCATCCCCCTGCCCGCGGCGGAGAGGGTCTGGGCCCGGGTCGGGCATTCCGGGTTCGAGCAGCGTGTCCCGTGGCGGGGATCCTCGTACAGGACCCCCGCTCTGCAGGTGGGACATGGCTCCACCGGTCGGCCCGAGAGGCGGAATCGGCAGTCCGGGTACCGGGAGCACCCGTAGAACGTGCCGTAACGTTTCCCGAACCGCTCCACCAGCTCCCCCTCCCGGCACGCCGGACACACCACTCCGGTGGGCACGGCGGTGGTGGCCTTGCAGCTCGGACAGGCCAGGTACCGTCCGTAGCGGCCGTGGCGAACGGTCATGGGGGTCCCGCACGTCGGGCACGGGGTCGACGGAGCGGACTCGGCCGCGGAGAGGCCATCGCCCACCTCCACCCGATCCGGCCGGTAGCGGAACGCCGCGTTCGGGGGAAGGTTCTTCGTCGTCCGGCACTCCGGGTAGCGGGAACAGCCGAGGTACAGGCCGCCCTTCCACACCCGTACCTCCATCGGCGCTCCGCACGTCGGGCACGCCACGTCTGTCATGACCCGGAACGGCTTCCTCCCTTGGCTGAGGGCGTCTTCCACCGCCTGGAGACGCTTGGAGAACCAACGGTAGAACGCGCGCAGGACCTCGTCCCGGCCGAGCTCCCCTTCCTGGATCCGGTCGAGGTCGGCCTCCATCTCGGCGGTGAACGCCTCCTGCACCGTCTCCGGGAAGTGCAGGCGCAGGAAGTCGGTCACGATGTGGCCGAGCAGGGTCGGGCGGAGGGCCCCGTTTTCCCGGTACACGTAGCCACGGTCCTGGATCACGGACACGATGGTGGCGTAGGTGCTGGGGCGCCCGATCCCTTCCTGTTCGAGCTTGCGCACCAGCCCGGCCTCGGTGTACCGCTTGGGGGGCTCGGTCTTATGCTCCTCCACCTGGATCTCCGGGACAGGGAGCACGGCGCCCACGGGGATGCCCTCCGGCAACGGGTTGCCCTCGTCGTCGAGCTTGGCCACTGGCAGCACCGCGGCGAACCCGGGGAACTCCGGCCATGACGTGGACGCCTGGAACAGGTGTTGTCCGGCCCGGATGGACAACTTCCGCCGCCGCCAGAGCCCGTCGGCCATCTGGGTGGCGACGAACCTCCGCCAGATGAGGTCGTACAGCCTCCGCTGCTCCGCGGTGAGGTACGGGGCCACGTCTTCCGGGGTCCGCGCGACCTGGGTGGGGCGGATCGCCTCGTGGGCGTCCTGGGCCCGGTGCTTGTTCTTGAACCGGCGGGGCTTTGGACTTAGGAACTCCGTTCCGAACCGAGACTTGATGAACGATCGGGCGGAGGCGATGGCGGAGTCGCTCAGGCGCACCGAGTCGGTGCGCATGTAGGTGATGAGGCCCACGATCTCCCCGCCGATGTCCACCCCCTCGTAGAGCTCCTGGGCGATCTGCATCGTGCGTCGGGGGGAGAACCCGAGCTCGTTCCCCGCTGCCTGCTGGAGGGTGGAGGTGATGAACGGGGGCGAGGGCCGGCGATGGACCTCCTCTTCCTCCACCTTCTCCACCGCGAACCGGGCCCCGCGGAGCTCGGCGGTGAGCGCCTCTACGGCCTCCCGCGCGGTGAGCTTCCCGTCGAGCCGGGCGGTGAACGCAGGATCGGTGGGGAAGACGGCCGCTATCTCCCAGTACGGCTCGGGAACGAAGTCCTGGATCTCCAGCTCCCGATCGCAGATGAACCGTAGGGCCACCGACTGCACCCGCCCTGCGGAGAGGCCCTCGAACCGGCGGCCGGCCAGCACCCGCGAGAGGAATGGGCTCACCTGGTACCCTACCAGGCGATCCAGGATCCGCCGCGTCCGCTGGGCCTCGACCTTGGCGAGGTCGATCGCCCCCGGAGCGGCCAGAGCCTGGCGGACCGCGTCGGGGGTGATCTCGTACAGAAGGACGCGGGCGTAGCGGTCCCCATCGCCGAGGAGCTCCGCGAGGTCATAGGCGATGGCTTCCCCCTCCCGGTCAGGGTCGGTGGCGAGGTAGATGCACCGGGCGTCCTCGGTCTTCTCTCGCAGCTGGGCGACGAGCTTGTGGTCTCGCACCGCCCACTTCGGGGTGAATCCGTTCTCCACGTCCACCCCGAGCTCCCGCTCCGGGAGGTCCCGCACGTGGCCTTTTGAGGACAGGACGAGGAACTCCTTCCCCAGGTACGAGGCCAAGGTACGGGCCTTGGTGGGCGACTCCACGATGATCACGTGCTTGGCCATAGGTTCGGCCGGGCATTATCGGGGTGACCCCCGGGGAGCGCAAGGCGGGACCCGGGAAAAGAAAGGCCCCGGCCGTACGGCCAGGGCCTTGTCCCTTTGTGTCAGTACTCCGGCGGCGGAGGCGGGACCGTCTCCTTCTTTTCTTCCTTGATCTCCGCCACGAGCGCTTCCGTGGTGAGGAGCATCCCGGCGATCGACGCCGCGTTCTGCAGCGCCGACCGGGTGACCTTGGTCGGGTCGATGATCCCGGCCTCGAACATGTCCCGGAACTCCTCGGCCACCACGTCGAACCCGATCGCGTCCTTCTCTTGCTTCAGGCGCTCCACGATCACCGCGCCCTCGAACCCCGCGTTCTCCGCGAGCTGCCGGGCCGGGGCCTCCAGGGCCTTCTTGAGGAGCTGGACGCCGACCTTCTCGTCGCCCTCCAGCTCCTTCTCCAGCTTCCCGAGAGCCTTGATCGTCCGCAGCAGGGCCACCCCACCGCCGGGCAGGATCCCCTCGTCCACCGCGGCCTTGGTGGCCTCGAGGGCGTCCTCCATGCGGTGCTTCTTCTCCTCGAGCTCGGTCTCGGTGGCCGCGCCGACCTTGATCACCGCCACCCCGCCGGCGAGCTTGGCCTTCCGCTCCTCCAGCTTCTCCCGGTCGTAGTCGCTGTCGGTGGTCTTGATCTGCTCCTCGATCTGCTCGATGCGGGCCTTGATCGCCTCGGGATCGCCCTTGCCGCCGATGATCGTCGTGTCCTCGTGGTCCACGCGCACGCGCTCCGCGCGGCCGAGCATGTCCAGGGTCGTGTTCTTGATCTCCATCCCCGCGTCCTCGGCCACCACCACCCCGCCGGTGAGGATGGCGATGTCCTCCAGCATCGCCTTGCGCCGGTCTCCGAACCCCGGGGCCTTGACCGCGCACGAGGCCAGTGTCCCCTTGAGCTTGTTGAGGACAAGGGTGGACAGGGCCTCCCCGGTCACGTCCTTGGCGATCACGAGGAGCGGGCGGCCGGCCTGGGCCACCTTCTCCAGGAGAGGGATCAGCTCCATCGCGTTCTTCAGCTCCCGGTCGGTGATGAGGATGTACGGATTCTCCAGCTCGACCTCCATCTTCTTGGGGTTGGTCACGAAGTACGGGGAGATGTACTCACGGTCGAACTGCATCCCCTCCACCACCTCGTAGTAGGTCTCGATGGTGTCGGAATCCTCAACGGTGATCACCCCGGCCTCGCCCACCTCCTCCATGGCGTCGGCGATGACCCGCCCGATTTCCGGGTCGTGGGCAGTGATGGACGCCACCTGGGCGGTCTCGGCCTTGGTGGACAGCTTCCGCGACATCTTCTTGAGCTCGTCCACCACCACCTTAACCCCCTTCTCCATGCCCCTTTTCAGGGCCATCGGGTTGGCGCCGGCGGCGACCATCTTGAACCCCTCCTTGACGAGCGCGTGGGCGAGGATGGTGGCGGTGGTCGTGCCGTCCCCGGCCACGTCGTTGGTCTTGGACGCCACCTCTTTGACGAGCTGGGCCCCCATGTTCTCGAACGGGTCCTTGTACTCCTGCTCCTCGGCGATGGTCACCCCGTCGTTGACGATGTCCGGGGACCCGAACTTCTTCTCGATGCCCACGTTGCGCCCACGGGGGCCGAGCGTGACCCGGACCACGCTGGCCAGGTTCTCAACACCGGTCAAGATCTTGCGGCGCGCTTCTTCTCCGAACACCACGTCCTTGGCGGCCATGGTCACCTCCTCATTCCTCAACGATGGCGAGGATGTCGGTGGTCTTCACGAGCAGGTATTTTTCCTCGCCCATGCGGATTTCGGTTCCTGAGTAAGCGGAGATCAGGATCTTGTCGCCTTCTTTTACCTCAAACTTCTCGCTGGTGCCCAGGGCGACCACTTCGCCCTTGATCGCCTTCTCATCCTTGACCGACTCCGGCAGGACGATGCCGCCCGGGGTCCGGCGCTCCTCCTCTTCGAGCTTCTTGACGAGCACCCGATTGCCCAACGGTTTGACCTTCATCGTCACCTCCTATCGTGGGTTTAGCACTCTGGGGTGCAAGCTGCTAACCGGAGTGGATTGTACCGTCCCCACTGGGCAAGTCAAGGTTGTCTCCAGCTCCTTTGGCCGGTACAGTGTCCTGTGCCCTCGGGCAAGGCGCACCTTGCATGTGAGCTCGGTACCCTGCCGGTGTGGGCGGCGATCGGCGGGACGCTCGGGGTGGAAAGAACCCCGCTCGTTCTGTTCACCGCCGCGTACGTGGGGGCGAGCTTGTTCCTGTCCCCCGACCTCGACCTCGTCCACACCGCCGCCGCCCGCCGCTGGGGGGCGGCCCGGTTCCTGTGGGCTCCCTACGCCGCCCTGTTCCGCCACCGCGGCCTCTCCCATTCGCCGGTGTTCGGCCCCCTGACCCGCCTCGCCTACCTGGTGGTGGTAGGAGGTGCGGTGTGGACCGTCCTCCATGTCGTGGCCGGGGTCCCGTTCCCCAGCTCGTTCCCCCGGGACTCCGTCCTCCCTGTGCTCGTGGGCATCTACCTCCCCCAGCTTCTCCATGTCCTCCTCGACCGGGGCGTGACCCGCCTCCGGCGCGGGCGGTGACCCCGCGCAGGCGGTTGTACCTCTCGGGGGCGGGTGGTATAAAGGGGATAGGTTCCAGGAGGATACAATGGGGATTTCAATCGGTGAGATCACGCGGGGGATGACGATCCTTTACCAGGGCGAGCTCTACGAGGTGATGGAGTTCGAGCATGTGAAGCGGGGCCGGGGCAGCGCGTTCGTCCGGGCCAAGCTCAGGGGGATGCGCACCGGACGGGTGGTTACGGAGATCCTGCGGGACTCGGACAACATCGAGATCGCGTTCTTGGAAGTCCGGCCCCTCCAATACCTATATCAGGCCGGAGGGAAGTACACGTTCATGGACAAGGGGTCGTTCGAGGAATACGAGGTCCCCGCGGAGGCGGTGGAGCCGATCCGTGGGTACATGGTGGAGGGCCTGGACTTCACCGGCCTTTTCTACCATGGGGAGATGGTCAAGGTGGAGCCGCCGAACTTCGTGGACCTGCGGGTGGTGGAGACACCGCCCGGGGTCAAGGGCGATACGGCCACCGGCGGGGAGAAGCCGGCCACGTTGGAGACGGGGCTGGTCGTCAAGGTGCCGTTGTTCGTGACGGTGGGCGAGGTGATCCGGGTGGACACCCGCACCGGGGCGTACGTGGAGCGGGTAGGGTAAGGGGGCGAGGATGGCGGAACAGAAGCTGGAGCTGAAGCAACCCCTGGGCCGGTTGGTGGTGCGCCAGGAGGTGTTGACGGCCATCGCCGCTCGGGCAGTGGAGCGGGTCGAGGGGGTGCGGCCCCTGCGGGGCGGGGGCGGGATCATCGGGATCTTCGCCGGCCCCGAAGAAGGAGTGCAGGCCTCGATCCACGGCGATACCGTTGACGTGGAGCTGCGCATCGCCGTTGTCCTCGGCTACCCGGTGCACGAGGTAGCCCAGGGGGTTCAACAGGCGGTGCGCGAGGACCTGGAAGGGTTTATCGGGGCGTCGGTCGGTCGGGTGGATGTGTATGTCCGGCAGGTGGTCCCACCTGAGGAGATCCTGATGCTGGAGGAGGGCGGAGAGGATGCCTAAGGAAGCGGAGTACGTCGAGGGCGGTCCCGAGGAAGGCAAGATCAGCATCTCCAAGGACGTCATCGCCACCATCGCTGGGGTCATCGCCACCGAGGTGGAGGGGATTGCCCCGCCCAAAGGGGGAGTCCTGCCCAAGGGGGAGGCGGTGCGCAAGCTGGTGGAGACGGAGCTCACGGAAGGCCGGGTGAAGATCGGCCTCAAGGTGGGCGTGGTGTACGGGTACGTGGTGCACGAGGTGGCCCAGCAGCTCCAGGAGAAGGTCAAGGCCGAGGTGGAGAAGATGACCGCGCTGCCGGTGGACATGGTGGACGTGGAGGTGGTGCGGGTGGTGTTCCCGGAGGGGGGGAAGCCGGGGGAGAGGAGGGGATGACGTGGGCGGCTTTTTGCTGGGGTTGGAGGGGGTGATCCTCCTTCTCGTCGCGGTGGCGGCGGCCGTGGGTGCGGCGTGGGGGACGCCGGAGGTGTGGATCAGCGGGGGGAGGGCCTTGAACCCGGTGCTGGTGCGGGCGGTGCTGGGGATCCTCGCCGCCGCGTTCTTGGCCGGGGCCGCGGTGATCGCGGCGCTCGCCCTCCGGCGCCGGGCGGCCCGGCGGGCGCTGCGGCGGTCGGGGCCGAAGGGGGAGATCTTCATCTGCCCGGATACCGTGCGGCAATTGGCGGCTGGGCTCCTCGCCGGGGAGCTCGGGCTCACCGGGTTCCGGGTGGCCCTGCGCCCGGTGGGCGAAGGGGTGGCCCTGCGGGTGGTCCTCAAGCTCCCGGCCGAGGAGGAGATCCCGCCCCTGGCGGAGCGCCTCCAGAACTTGCTCGCCCAGGAAGTAGCGGCCAAGACGGGGCTTGAGGTGCACGAGGTCCGCCTCGTCGTCCGGGGCGCCTCCCGAAAGAATCTGTAGCGGCCGTGCGCCGGCGGGCCCGGGAAGCCGTCCTCCGAAGCCTCTACCGGCGGGAGTTCCTGCCCTTGTCCCCTGAGGAGCTCCTCGCCGACGAGGACCTGGGGAGAGAAACCGCGTTTGCCCGGTCCCTCCTCGCCGGCATCCTCGCCCATCAGGAGGAGATCGACCGCGTCATCGATGCCCGCGCCATGGGCTGGAGGCTGGACCGGTTGCCCCTTGTGGATCGCAACATCCTGCGCCTTGGCCTCTACGAGCTCCTCTTCACCGATACCCCCCCGGAGGTGGTGATGGACGAGGCGGTGGAACTGGCCAAGGCGTACGGGACCGAGCGGGCGCCGGCGGTGGTCAACGGGATCCTGGACCGGGAGCGGAAGGAACGACGCGGTGACGGGCGAACGTTGGGCTGACCTCCACCTCCACACCCGCTGGTCGGATGGGACCCTGGACGTCCCGGGCATGGTCCGGCGGGCCAAAGCGGCCGGGCTCTCCTGCATCGCCATCACCGACCACGACACGATTGGCCCCGACCTCATCGCCCCTTGTGTGGAGGTGGACGGGGTGGAGGTGATCTGCGGGGTCGAGGTCAAGGCCGAGGTGCTGGGGGAGCGGGGGGAGATCCTCGGGTACTTCCTGACCCCTGGGCAGCCGGCGCTTCAGGAGCTGTTCGCGTGGATGGCGGCGGCGCGGGGGCGGCGGATGGAGGAGATGGTACGGCGGTGTCGGGAGGTGCTGGGGGTGGGGATCGACCTCGAGGAGGTGGCCGGGGAGGCCGCGGGATCGGTGGGCCGGCCGCACCTCGCGGCGGTGCTCGTCCGGCGGGGAGTGGCGGCCACCTATGAGGACGCGTTCCAACGGTACCTGTCCGAAGGGTGCCCCTGCTATGTCCCCCTCCCCCGCCCCTCCAGCCGCCAGGTGATCGCCGCCATCCGTAGCGCCGGCGGGGTGGCCGCCCTCGCCCACCCCGGGTTCCTGCCGTTCACCGATTGGGAGCCCGTCTTGGCCGCGCTCTCCGCCCAGGGGATGGCGGCGGTGGAGACCTATTACCCCTACGATCAGTCCCAGCGGGCGGTGCACGTGGATGCGGCCGAGATCGAGGCCTTGGCCGCGAAGCTTGCGCTCATCCCCACCGGGGGCTCCGACGACCACGGGCCGGGGTCGGTGAAGGAAAGCGTGGGCCGGGTGCGGGTGCCCTACGCGGTGGTGGACAGGCTCCGCGCCGCGTCCTCGGTGACGTAGCGCAGCACGGCCAGGGCCACCTCCAGTTGGTCGTCGGCCGGCTCCCGGGTGGTCAGCCGCTGCAGAAGGAGCCCGGGCCAGAGGAGCGGGCGCAGCCACCACGCGTGGGGATAGCGCCCGCCCAGTTGCAAAAGCTCATATGCCACCGCCGCCACCACCGGGAGGAGGAGGAGCCGTCCGGCGAGCCGGACCCACCAGCTGTCGGTGACCACCACGGAGAACACGAGGATCGCCACCACCACGAACAGGAGGAGAAAGCTCGTGCCGCAGCGGGCGTGGAGGGGGCTCTTGCCCCGGGCTGCGGCCAGGGACAGGCCGTGGCCATCCTCGTAGGCGTGGACCACCTTGTGCTCCGCCCCATGGTACTGGAACACGCGGCGGATGTCGCGCAGGAACGAGATCGCGTACAGGTAGAGGAAGAACAGGGCCACCCGGATCCCCCCCTCCACCAGGTTGAACAGCACCGGGTGACCCACGCGGGTCAGCCCGGCCAGGTACAGGGGCAGGACGATGAACCCGCCCACGAGGAGCACCAGCGCAAGGATGATGGTCACGGCGAACCCCCACCGTGACCCTGGGGCCTCCTCCGGATAGGCGAGCTCGGCGGACCGCTGCAGGGCGCGCAGGCCCAGGGCGAGCATCTGGTAGAGCTTGATCGGCCCGCGCAGGAATGGGATCCGCTCGACGCGCGGAAATGGGGCCACCGCCGGCACGGGCTCGACCACGATCTCCCCCGTTGGGGTGCGCACGGCCACCGCCACGCGGTGGCCGTGCTGGAGCATCACCCCCTCGATGACCGCCTGGCCCCCGATCGGCATCTACGTGGACTTCGCCTGCCAGTCCTTGCCGTACTTGCGGGCGAACCGCTCCACACGCCCCTCCGCGTCCACCAGGCGCGACTCGCCGGTGAAGAACGGGTGGCAGCGGGAGCACACGTCCACGTGCAGGTCCTTCTTCGTGGACAGGGTCTCGAACTCGGCGCCACAGCTGCAGCGGATCACCGTGCGGTGGAGCTCGGGATGGATGTCCTTTTTCATCGTCTCACCGCTTGGAGTACTGTTCCTTTTTCCGGGCCTTGCGATGGCCGTACTTCTTGCGCTCCACTTCCCGAGCGTCGCGGGTGAGGAGGCCCGCGTCCTTGAGCGGCTTCTTGAACTCCGGGGCCACCTCGACGAGGGCACGGGCAATTCCGAGCCGGACCGCCTCCAACTGCCCGGTGGGGCCACCGCCGGCCACCCGGGCCCGCACGTCGTAGCGGCCCAAGGTGCCGGTGATGTAGAACGGGGTGAGGAGGTGTCGGTTCAGGTAATCCTTCACGAACGAGAACGCAGCGAAGTACTGCTCCGCCGGACGTCCGTTGATCCACACCCGCCCTGCGCCTTCCCGCAGGTAGACCCGGGCCACCGCTTCCTTCCGTCGGCCGACGCCGTGGACGGCGCCGCCGGTGGCGGTGGAGGGACGGGGTGCGCTTTCCATGACTTGCTCCAAGGGGACGTTCACCTCCGATCGTCGGAATCCAGCCAGCATCCTACCCGGTGTCCAGAGCCCCGTCAACCTGCGGGCTCGGGGGAGGGGCCGTGGTGGGAAGCGGGCGCCCCGGAGGGCCTCGGGGTGTCCGCCTCCAATTGGGCCCGGAGTTCGTCCAGCGTGGCCACCCCGAAGTAGCGGAGGAGGGTAGGGGTTACGGACAGGACTTTCGTGGGCCCTTGGTCCTGGGCCTGGACGAACCCGCGGGCGACGAGGTCCCGGATATGACCGTAGGCGCGCTGCCCCCGGAGCTTCACCACCTCGCACTGGAGGATGGGGGTCTTCCAGGCGATGACGGCCAGGGTACGCAGCACCGGCTCGGGGATGTCCTGGTGCGGGGCAAGTGGCCGGACCCGCTCCGCCAATTCCCCTTTAACCCGCAGCGTGTACCCGCCACCTTCTTGGGCGAGCTCGAGCCCCCGATCCGGGGAGATGAGGTCGGCGGCCAGCGCCGCGAGCGCCGTCCCCACCACCTCCTCCGCGAGCCCCAGGGCCTGGGAGAGCCGGCGCAGGGAAAGGGGGCGGTCGGCCACGAACAGGGCCGCCTCAACCAGGGCCTTGGCGTCCATCCGGGACCTCGATCAGGATCTCCCCCAGGAACTCCTCCTGGAACACCCGGATCTTGCCCTGGGCATCGAGGTGGAGGAGCTCAAGGAACCGGGCCACCCGCTCCTTGGGATCCCCGTCCGGGGCCACGGCCTGGAACGGGATCACCCGCTGGCCGTTGACCAGGGTCAGGAGGTACCTGAGGAGCCGCACCACCCGGCGCGTGAACGGTTCCCGCTCCACGTCCATCCCCATGTCCTCCGCGGTCAGGTTCGCCGCGGGGCGGGAGGAGCGCCCCTGCTTGGCCAACGCCGCCTTGAGGGACCGGCGCAGGTCGGCGAGCGTAGGCCGCGACCGCGGCTGCCGGCGGATCGGGAGGCACAGCTCCGGGGCGATGTACACTGGGGCCGGCTCCTCTTCGTCCGCGATCGCTATCTCCGCGGTGATCTCGTCCAGCGCCTCGGCCATCGTCGGCGGCGCCCCGCCGTCCCGAACCCAATCCGACTTCATGCGCAGAAGCACGGAGCTGGCCAGCACCATCCGCCCGGGAACGGCCAGCTCCAGGTCCCGTTCGGCCACGTACGCGCGGAACCGGCCCACCAGCTCCACCAGGTCCAGGGTCCACGGGTTGAGGTCGCGGGTCACCTGGCGGAACACCTCCTCCCAATCCGCCTTCACGAACCGCTGCGGCTCAAAGGCCTCAAGCTCGGGCATCGTGGATCAGCTCCATTCCCACCACCTCGGACGCCCCGTCGCGCATGGTCACCCCGTACACCCGGTCTGCATAGTGCACCAGCTCCTCATTATGGGAGATCACGATCACTTGGGAATCCCGCGCGTACTCCCGAAGGAGGTGGGCCAAGCGCTCGGAGTTGGCCCGGTCCAGGGCGGCGTCCACCTCGTCGAGGAGGTAGAACGGGGCCGGCCGGCCGGCGGCCAGGGCCAACACGAACGCGATCGCCACCAGCGTCTTCTCCCCACCGGACAGGGCATCGAGCAGGCGCGGCTCCTTGCCCGGGGGCCGGGCCTCGATGAGGAGCCCGGACCCGATGTTCCCCGGCTCGGTCAGGGCGAGCCGGGCCTCCCCGCCCCCGAAGAGATACCGGAACAGGCGGTCGAGCTCCTGCGACACCGTCTCCATCGTCGCGAGGAACTTCTCCCGCTTTTTGGTCTCGATCTCGCCGATGAACCGTTCGATCTCGTGCTTTTCCGCCTCCAGGGTCCCGACCCGCTCTTTCAGGAGCTGGAACTCCGCGAGGAACGCGTCGTACTCCTCGATCGCCCGTAGGTTCACGGCCCCGAGCTCGGCGATGCGGCGCTCGGCCTGGCGCAGCCGGGCCTGGAGCACCTCCGGGGACCCGGGCTCGCCCCCGTCGGGGGGCGGGGCCACCTCCCCCAGCGCGGCAAGCTCCCCCTGGATCTCCGCGGCCTCCCGCTCGCACCGGGAGAGCACTGCCCGCCGCCGCTCCAGCTCCCGGTACGCCTCTTTCCGGCGCTCCCGCAGGGCCTGGAGCTCCCCTTCCTCGCTGGTCCGGGCCGCCCGGGCTTGGGCCACCGCGCGCGACCGCTCCGCGAGCTCGGCCTCGGCGGCAGTGAGCCCCGCCGACAGGCGCTCCACCTCCTGGCGTAGACGGGCCAGGTCCTCCTCTCGCTTGCGGAGCTGGGCCTGGCGAGGGGCGAGGTTCGGCCCGGACCGCTTGCCCGGGGCCCCGCCGACGATCGCCCCACCCCGTTCCAGGAGGTCCCCGTCCACGGTTACCACCCGGACCCCGTCCACGGTCCGCACCGCCTCCAGGGACTCGGCGACCAAGGTATCGCCGAGCACGTACAGGAGCGCCGGCCGGACCTCGGCCGGGCAATCCACGAACTCCATGGCAAGGCCCAGCACCCCGGGGAGGCGGGTTGCCGAGCGGGCCTTGGCCGAGACGGCAGGCGCGCTCAATCGATCCAGGGGCAAGAACCGGGCCCGTCCGATCCCGTTCTCCTTGAGGTACCGGACACACCGGAGGGCGAGGTCGCGGCTTTCCACCACGAGGTCGTGGACATGGCCGCCCAGGGCGGTGGCCAGGGCGAGCTCCATGCCCTCCCGTGGGCGGGCCAGCTCCCCAAGTGTGTTCAGCACCCCGTCCCATTTCAGGTCCAGGATCGCCGTCACCGCGGGGGGCGGGCGCTCGCCCTGGCTCAAGAGATGGGCCATGTCGGCGATGGTCTCCTTGAGGGAGGCGATCTCCCGCTCGGTGAGCTTGGCTTCCGCCTCCTTGGCCGCGAGCTCCCCGCGCAGCCGCTCCACTCGGCGTACCAGGTCGGTGGTCTCGTCGTCCACGGCGGGCTTGGCCTGGGACATCGTCCGTTCCCGGGCCTCGATCTCCTGGTCCAGGCGATCCACCTCCGCGGCGAGGGAGGCGATCTCGTCCCGGGCGCGGTCCGCGTGGACGAGGGCCTTGTCCAGCGCCGCCTTGCGCGCCTCCCACCGCCGCCACTGCAAGGTCGCGGCGAGCTTGTCCCGCTCGGCGATGAGGGCCTGGTATTCCAGGGCCGCCTCGCGCTGGCGATGGAGTTCGCTCAAGCGCTGACGACGCTCGGCGAGGAGGATGCGGCTCGTGTTCAGCCGCTCCTTGACTTGCCCGAGCTCCTCGATCGCCTTGACCTTGCGCTCCTCGTAGGCGGCGATGCCGGCTACTTCGTCCAGGATCTCCCGGCGGCGGCGCGGGGACCGCTCCAGCACGTCGATGACCATCCCCTGTTCCACGATGTGGTAGCCGCTTGGGTCGATGTGGGCCAGGGAGAGGAGCTGTTCCACCTCGCGGGCCGAGCAGACGCGGCCCTGGAGGCGGTAGGTGGAGGCGGTGCGGTTGATGCGGCGGGACAGGATGACCTCCTCCGCCGGGGCGGGGAGGAGCTCGTCGAACATGCCGGACCGGTTGTCGAAGACCAGTGTGACCTCGGCCTCGGCCACCGGCTCCCCGCGTGGGGGGACGTGGAGGAGATGCTCGACCCGTTCCGCGCGCAGGGCCTGGGAACGCCGCCCCATGACGAACGTGAGCGCGTCGAGGATGTTGGACTTGCCGGACCCGTTCTCGCCGACGATGGCGGTGAACCCGGGGTAGAAGTCGATCGTCACGCGGCGGCGGAACGACTTGAACCCGTGGATGGTCAGGCGTCGGATCGCCGTGGTCATGGGGTCGGGTCGAACAGGCTGAGGAGCACCAGGCGCGGGCGTTCGGCGGGGTGGGGCGGGCCCTGGCCCTCCAGGAGTTGGTCGATCTTGTAGCGGTTGTAGTCGTTGGGCAGGCTCATCCCTTCCTCCCAGCGTAGGATGGTGGGCACGGACACGCCCAGCTCCGCTGCCAGTGCCCGCTTGCTCAGGCCGCGATGTAGGCGGTACCGCTTGAGCTTCTCTCCAACCGGGTCCATCCCGCGCCTCCCGGGCGTGTTACGAATATAACGTTCATTACGTGGATCGGCAAAAGAGAGGGCGCGGAGTGCACCGCGCCCCGTCTCGTGCCTCAGCCACCGCCGCCCATGCCCACCAAGTACAGGACCAGGGCCGCGATCCCCGCGAGGAGGGCGATGGTGGCCAGGCCCTGGGCCATGCCCAGCGCCTCCTGCACCGCCTTCACGTCCAGCCCGTCCACCGTGGTCTCCACCGTGCTCAATCGGGCCTCGTGTTCATCCACCTTGGCCGTGAGCGCGCCGAGGGCGGTCTTGGTCGCCGCGAGGTCGGCGGTGAACCCGCCGAGGGCCTTCTCGAGGCCCGCGACCTTCTCCCGGTTGTTCTCAATCTTGATCTGCAGGGCCTGGGCTGCCTGTTCCAGGGCCAGCACCCGCCGCTGCAGCGACCCGATGTCCTGGGCCTCGAGGGCGGCGATGCGGGTCTCGTGATCGCTGGCCTGGCGGGCGATGTCCGACATCTTGTTGCCCAGCTCGGCGATCGCCGCCATCAACTGGTTCTTGGTCTTCTCCAAGTTGTCGGCGAGGAGGGCGATGCTCGCGGCCAGCTCCTGGTCGGTCTGCTTGCCGGCCTCCACATCAGCCCGGAGCTCGCCGATCCTGGCCCACGCCTCCTCCAGCCGTGCGGACAGCCCCTCCACCCCCTTGGCGAGGGCGGGGACCCGAGCGCACACGTCCTGGAGCTGGAGGATCCTGGCCTCGGCGTCCTTGAGCTGCACCGCGAGCGTCCGGTATTTGGCGAGGATGTCCTGATCGGCGGCGTTCAGCGTGGACACCGCCCCCTTGAGCTCGGAGATCAGCGTGGCGAAGAACTCCGTGACCTGGCTGAACGCGCGTTCCATGGCGGCGATCTCTTCTGTACTCGGCGGGAGCTGGACCCCTCCTTGGGCCAGCACCACCCCGCCGAGGAGGATCGCCCCCAGCATCATCCCGCTCACCCATCGCTTCATCATCGTTGACCGTACCTCCTTTCCGGCGTCCGGACGCCCACGGTAGCCTGGATCACCGTGCCCTACACGGCCCGCTGGGCGTCCGGGGAGGGGGATTTGTCGTCCCCGGGGAGGACACGTGTCTGGCTCCGCGGCGGGTTCCCGGTGGCACGTCCGTATAATCCCGAGGACCATGGCCATCCGGGTCCGTTTCGCCCCAAGTCCGACCGGGGAGCTCCACGTGGGCGGTGCCCGTACTGCCCTCTACACCTGGCTGTGGGCCCGTCAGGAGAGGGGAGTTTTCATCCTGCGCATCGAGGACACCGACCTTGCCCGGTCCGAGAGGCGGTTTGCGGAGGGGATCCTGGATGCGCTGCGCTGGCTGGCGCTTGATTGGGACGAGCTTTACTTTCAATCGGACCGGCTGCCCCTGTACCGCCGGTACGTGGAGGCGCTCCTGGAGAAGGGCCTCGCCTACCCGTGCTTCTGCCCCCCGGACGAGCTCGCCGCCCGCCGTCGAGAGCGGCTCGCGCGCGGCCAGATCCCCGAGTATGACGGGCACTGCCGTCGGCTCACCGAGGCCGAGCGGGCGCGGTACCTGGCCGCCGGACGCCGCCCGGCGATCCGGTTCCGCGTCCCCGAGGAGGCCAAGGCCACGGCGTTCTCCGACTTCCTGCGCGGCGAGGTCCGGTTCCGCCGCCTGACCACCGGGGACTTCGTGATCCAGAAGTCGGATGGCACCCCCACCTACAACCTGGCGTGCGTGGTGGACGACCACGAGATGGGCATCACCCACGTCCTGCGGGCCGAAGATCATCTCTCCAACACCCCGAAGCAGATCTGGCTGTACGAGGCGTTCGGCTGGGAGCCGCCCCGGTTCGGGCACCTGTCGATGATCCTCGGCCCGGACCGGAAGAAGCTCTCGAAGAGGCACGGGGCGACGTCGGTGGAGGCGTTGCGGGCCCAAGGGTTCCTCCCTGAGGCGGTGGTGAACCACCTCGCCCTCCTCGGGTGGTCCCCGGGGACGGGGCAGGAGATGTTCACACGGGACGAGCTCGTGGGCGCGTTCTCGCTCCGCCAGGTCCAACTTCCTCCCCAGGTGTACGACCTCCAAAAGCTCCGCTGGCTCAACCGCCAGCACCTCCTGCGCCTCCCCCCGGAGGAGCTCCTCGCCCGGGCCCGGCCGTTTCTCGGGGCGATCGCCGACGGGGTTCCCGTGGCACGGCTCGCGGCCGCACTGGACGCGGTCCGCCCTTCGGTCTCCACCTTGGCCGAGCTCGCCGCGCACCCCGATCTTGCCGTGCTGCTCCGGCCGCCGGATCTCCCCCCCGAGGTCCGGGCCGGGCTCGCCGCCGCGGCGGCCCCGCGGATCCTGGAGGGTATCCTCGCCCGCCTGCCCCGGTCCCTGGGGCGGGACGACCTGCGGCCCTTGGTGCAGGCGGTGGCCGACGAGGTCGGGGTACCCCGCACGCACGTGTTCCACGCCCTGCGCCTCGCCCTCACCGGGCGCTCGGAGGGGATGGAGCTCGCCCTGGTCTGCGCCGTCCTCGGGGCGGACGAGGTACGGGCCCGGCTCGAGCTGGCCCTTGAGGGCGAAGGGCGACACGGGTAGAGTAACACCGATTTTGGTTCCAACTGTCGTTTGACCACATGGAAAGGAGGCTTCATGGGGTTGATGTTGGGGGCCGCGGCCCTGGTCTCGGTGGCAGCGCTCTCCTGGTCGGCCTACGCCACGTATTGGGTAGCTCGCCGCGATCGGGGGACAGAGCGGATGAGGGAGATCCAGGGGTACATCCGCGAGGGGGCGTGGGCGTTCATGCTCGCGGAGGCCAAGGTGATGGCGATCACCCTGGCCGTGGTGGGCGCGGTGCTGTGGGCGCTCTTCTATTGGGAGGTGGCGGTGGCGTTCTGGGTTGGATCGGGTCTCGCCATGGCCGCCGGGTTCATCGGGATGAACGCGGCCACGCTCGCCAACGCCCGCACCACCCACGCCGCCCAGAGCTCGTTCAAAGAGAGCCTGAACGTAGCGTTCTCCGGGGGGTCGGTGATGGGGATGGCGGTGGCCGGCCTGGCTGTAGGCGGGCTGGTGCTGGTGATCTGGCTCTTCCGGCGGGAGTTCGACCCTGAGGTCCTCTACATCCACACCAAGACCATCTTCGGGATCCCCGGGGCGGACGTGAACTTCATCAAGGCGGCCCTCATCGTGTCCGCCTACTCCGCCGGGGCGTCGCTGGTGGCCCTGTTCGACCGCGTCGGGGGAGGCATCTACACCAAGGCCGCAGACATGGCCGCCGACCTCGTGGGGAAGGTCGAGCTCAAGATCCCTGAGGACGACCCGCGCAACCCGGCCACGATCGCTGACAACGTCGGGGACAACGTGGGCGACGTGGGGGGACTGGGGGCGGACCTCTTGGAGTCGTTCGTGGGGGCGGTCATCTCCGCGATCGTCATTTCTTTGTACATCTACGTCGGGCGGGGGAACCCGGACATCCAGGTTCTTCTCGCCAAGTTCGGCCTGGGGGAGAACCTCGCCACCCCTTTCTGGTGGTTCGCCCTGCTCCCGATCCTGTACGTGACCGGGGGCATCGTGGCCTGCCTCATCGCCATCGCCTACATCCGGTTCTCCCGTCGGGAGCAAGGGATGCAGGGGATTCTGATGAACGGGACCCGGCTCGGGGCCCTCCTCACCGCCGGGTTCGCCGCCCTTTCCACCTGGCTTTCTCCCCTGAACTTCGTCCCGTTTTACGCGGCCATCCTGGGCATCGTGAGTGGGGTCGCGATCGGGTTCGTGTCCGAGTACTACACATCCAGCCGGTACAAGCCGACCCGGCAGCTGGCCAAGGCCTACCAGTCGGGGGCTGCGGTGGGGGTCACCGAGGGGATGGCGGTGGGGATGATGTCCGCCCTGTGGCCGTGTCTGATCATCGCCGTGGCCATGGTGGTCGCGTACCAGCTCGGGGGGCTCCTGGCGGTGGCCTACGCCGCGTTGGGGATGCTGTCGTTCGTGGGGATGACGGTGTCGGTGGACTCGTACGGTCCGATCGGGGACAACGCCGCCGGGATCGCGACGATGGCCAAGCTCGATCCGTCGGTGCGGGAGCGCACGGACCAGTTGGACGCCATCGGCAACACCACCGCTGCCATCGGCAAGGGGTTCGCCATCGGGTCGGCGGCGTTCGCTGCGCTCGGGCTGATCGCGGCGTATCTATGGTCGGCGGCGGGACGAGCGGACGAAGTCCGCGTGCCGGACATCCCGATCATCAACCCCACCATCGGGGGGATGGTGGTGGCCGGGCTGATCGTGGGGGCGATGGTCACCTACGTGTTCTCCGCCCTCCTCATCCGGGCCGTGTCCCGCACCGCGGACGTGATGGTCCAGGAGATCCGGAGGCAATTCCGGGAGAACCCGAAGATCATGTCCGGGGAGGAGTCGCCTGATTACCGGCGGTGCATCACGATCACCGCCCACGGTGGGGTGCGGCGGATGGTGCTCCCCTCCCTCCTCGCCCTGGGGATGCCGCTCTTTGTCGGGCTTCTGTTCGGGCGGTACACGCTGGCTGGGTTCCTCGTGGGGGCATTGCTCTCGGCGATCATGCTCGCCATCTACTGCGCGAACGCGGGAGGGGCGATGGACAACGCCAAGAAGTACGTGGAGGAAGGGCACTTCGGTGGCAAGGGTTCCGAGGCCCACGCCGCCGGGGTGATCGCGGACACGGTGGGGGACCCCCTCAAGGACACGGTGGGGCCATCGCTGGACATCCTGATCAAGCTGATGAGCGTGATCTCGCTCCTGTTCGCGTCGCTGTTCCCGGTCATCCCGTTCTTCATGCGGTGACCGGGGTCGGGGAAAGGATGCCCCAGGCGGAGGAGCTGATCGGGGAGCGCCTGTCCCTGCGGCCGGTGGGGCCTGAGGACCTCGGGCGCGTCCAGCGGTGGGTGGTCGACCGCGAGGTGGGCCGGTACCTCCTGCCGGCATGGTCGCTCCTCCCCACGGCCCGCGGTGGGCGGGTGGAGCGCCTGTACACAGCTCCTGACGGGGTTCACTTCGCGATCGTGCTCAGGAGAGGTAGCCGGCCCATCGGGATCTGCGGGCTGTTTGGGATCGATTGGATAAGGGAAACGGCGGAGGTGGGCATCGTCATCGGGGAGAAGGCCCTCTGGGGCCAGGGCTACGGCCCGGAGGCGCTCTCGCTCCTTCTCGATCATGCGTTCGGGACCCTGGGGTTGCGCCGGGTTTCCTTGCACGTGCAGGCGTCCAACACCCGGGCGATCCGCGCCTACGAGAAGGTGGGGTTTGCCCATGAGGGGAGGTTGCGGATCGCCCAGCTGTTCTTTGGGAAGGGCGCGGAGATCCTGGTGATGGGGCTAAGGGCTGAGGCATGGCCGGGGGCACGCACGAGGGAGGTCGGGACATGATCCGTACGGAGGGACTGACCCGAAGGTTCGGCGCCCGAACGGCGGTGGAGGACCTGGCCCTGGAGGTGCGGGAGGGGGAAATCCTCGGGCTCCTTGGCCCCAACGGGGCCGGGAAGACCACGACCGTGAGGATGCTCGCCTGCCTCCTCGCCCCCACCTCGGGCCGGGCATGGGTGGGCGGGTACGAGGTGGGACGGGACGATCAGGCCATCCGTAAGATCGTGGGGGTCCTCACCGAGACCCCCGGGTTCTACAAGCGCCTGTCCGTCCGGCGGAACCTCCTGTTCTTCGCTGAGCTCTACGGGGTGCGGGACGCGGGGACCCAGGCGCGGCGGTACCTGGAGCGCTTGGGCCTCTGGGACCGCCGCGACGAGGCGGTGGCCACGCTGTCCAAGGGTCTCCGGCAGAGGCTGGCTTTGGCGCGGGCCCTCGTCCACGAGCCGAAGGTCCTGTTCCTCGACGAACCCACCTCCGGCCTGGATCCGGAGAGCGCCCGCGCGGTGCGGGAGTTCATCGGGGAGCTGGCGAGCGAGCGACGCACGGTGCTTTTGTGCACCCACAACCTCCCGGAGGCGGAGGAGCTGTGCCAGCGCATCGCTGTGCTGCGCACGCGCCTCATCGCCCTGGACAGGCCGGAAGCCTTGAAGCGGAGGATGTTCGGGACCCGGGTGGTGGTGGAGCTGGCGAACCCACGGCCGGAACTCGTGAGCGCCTTGGACTTTCCGTTTGTCAAGGGGGCGAGCTTGGATGGAGCTTCCTTGACGGTGGAGGTGGACGATCCGGACCGGGATAACCCGGCGCTCGTGCGGCGGCTGGTGGAGCTGGGGGCGGAGATCCGGTACGTGACCCGGCTGGAGCGGACGCTCGAGGACGTGTACCTTGAGCTCATGGGAGGGGAGTGATGGCCCGGCTTAAGGTGCTCGTGCGGAAGGAGTGGGAAGAGCTCTTCAAGATCAAGATGGTCCTATACGGGGCGCTCTTTCTTCCCCTCATCATGGGGGGATTCGCCGGGTTCATGGTCTGGCAGGGGCGGGGCCTTCCCCCGGGAGCCCAGGCTGCGCTCTTCAACACGGCGCTCATGTACTTCCTCGTCCTCCCGGTGATGATCCCGGTCACCCTCGCCGTGTACTCGATCGTCGGGGAGAAGGAGCAGGGGACGCTCGAGCCCCTTCTCGCCACCCCGCTTACGGACTGGGAGATCTTCGTGGGGAAGGCGCTGGTGGCAGTGGTGCCCGCCCTCGCTCTCACGTGGGGGGTGTTCGGGCTGTTCGTCATCGCGGCCCGGATCATCCTCGGGGAGATCCCGGCCGGCGTGCTGTCCGTGCCGTGGCTCCTCTCCATTTTCGTCCTGTCACCGCTGCTAGCCCTGTTCGGGGTCCTCGTGTCCATGCTCATCTCCTCTCGGACGAGCGACCCCCGGGCGGCGTACCAGTTCTCCGGCCTGGCCGTGGTCCCCTCGCTCATCCCCCTCATCGTCTACTCCGCCCGCATGACCGTGGTGAACCTGGTTCTGGTGATCCTGGAGGGGGGGCTCCTCGTCCTCCTCGACCTCGGCCTCCTCTACCTCGCGACGAAGCTGTTCCGCCGTGAGGAGATCCTCACTCGATGGAAGTGAACGGTTTTTCTCCAGGGGCTCCGGGGATTGCGATTTCATCCGGCACCGTTCGATCTGAATCGCCGCCCCCGGGCCTTATTTCACCGAGGGAACGTCCGCCGCATCACGTTGCCGAAGTCGTCGGCAGGAGGACGATGGGGTACCGCGCCGTTTGCGGTCGCATTTCGCCTATACCCGTCACGCATCACGGGCTTTGCTGGCCGAGCAGGCGCTCGTACAGGGTCAGGTGTACCTGGGCCGACCGTGTCCAGGAGTGGTCCTCGCGCATCCCGCGCTGCACAAGCCGCCGCCATGCCGCCGGATCCCGGCGAAAGAGGTGCACCGCCCGTCCCAGAGCCTCGAGCATCGCGTCCGCGGTGTAGTCCGTGAACGTGAACCCGTTCCCTGTATCGCGCACCGGGTCGCACTCGTGGACCGTGTCCTTGAGCCCGCCGGTGGCCCGCACCACCGGTACCGCCCCGTACCGCAGCGAGTACATCTGGTTGAGGCCGCACGGCTCGAACCGGGACGGCATGAGGAAGATGTCGGCCGCGGCCTCGATCCGATGGGCCCATTCCTCGGAGAACGCGATCAGGGCCTTGGCCCGGCCTGGGTACCGCTCCACCGCCTCTTGGAAGAACGCCTCGTACCGGGGGTCGCCGGTGCCGAGGACCACGAACTGGATGCCGAGCGCCATCATCCGGTCAAACGCCTGGGCTACCAGGTCGAACCCCTTCTGCTCGGCGAGGCGGGAGATCATCCCCACGAGGGGGCTTCCGTCGTCCACGAGCCCAAGCTCCGCCCGCAGCCGCCGCTTGTTCTCGGTCTTGCCCGCGGGATCGTCCGCGGAGTACGCCGCCCACAGGTACGGATCGCGGGCCGGGTTCCACACCGTGTAGTCCACCCCGTTCAGCACCCCCACGAGGTCGTCTTTGCGTGCCCGCAGGACGGCTTCGAGGCCCTCCCCGTGGTCCAGGATCTCCACGGCGTAGCGCGGGGAGACCGTGGTCAGGAGGTCGGCGGCCTGGATGCCGCCCTTGAGGAGGTTGACGTGGTTCCCGATGGCGAGAAAACGGATGCTTTCCGCATCGAGGCCGATGGCGCTAGCCTGGTCGGCCGGGAACCACCCCTGGTAGGCGAGGTTGTGGATGGTGAACACGGTCTTGGCGCGAAGACCCGCCTTCCCGAGGCGGAGGTACACCGGGATGAGGGCGGTGTGCCAGTCGTTGGCGTGGATCACGTCCGGCCGCCACGCCAGCGCCTCGGCCAGGGCGAGCGCCCCCCGGGAGAGGAAGGTGAACCGGGCCAGGGAATCCGGGTACTCCCCGCCCTTCTCCCCGTAGATCCCCGGCCGGTCGAAGTACGGGTCGTGTCCCAAGAAGTAGACCGGGACCTTGCTCTTGGGCAGTGTCCCCCGGTATGCGGTGCACGGCTTCTCCTCCCCGGCCACGGGGACGGTGAACCGGGCAGCCCGGGATAGCTTCCCCCTCTCCGCCACCACCCGGTACTTGGGGGCGACCACCGCCGTCTCCACCCCCAGTTCGGCCAGGGCCCGGGGCAGGGCGGCGGCCACATCGGCCAGGCCCCCCACCTTGGCGAACGGCGCCACCTCCGCTGCAACGAACATGACCCGCATCTTGTTCACCTCCGTGCGCCCTCCACTATCCCGCGGCGGACAGGCCGCGTCAAACCGCCCCCGGCGCCGCCTGGGCCAAGGGAGGCAAGGCCAACGCAGGTCCCTTGGGTTGACCGGGATCGCCTCCCCGGTCTAGGGGCAGGAGGGGATCTAGACCCGAAACAGGACCTGCTCCGACCGGAACACGCGCACGGCGATGGCGAGGAGGCCAAGGGCCAAGGCGAGCGAGGACAGAAACGCCCACCCCACCTCAGCCGGGGCGAGTGTGCCCGCCAGCGCCCGCTGGATGGCGGCTAGAGGCCCGGCGATGGGGATCGCCAGCCGCGCCCCTTGGGGCTCGGCCGTCCCGACCATGGTGGATACGCCCACGAGCACGATCAGCATCACCAGGGGCAGAAGGTACGCGCTCGCCTCCTTCTGGTTTCGGGCGAAGCTCCCCACGATCAGCACCACCGCCGCCAGGGCCATCGCCAGCGGCAGAAGCAGCACGAGGATCCACCCCGCGGCGGCGAGGGACAATCCGCCCAGCCCGGCCCCGAACGACCGAATCCCCAGGAGCAGCCCTACCGCGGAAAGAAACGTCGTGGTCAGGGACACGGCGAGAATGGCCAAGAATTTCCCGGCCACGACCTCGGTGCGGGTGAGGCGGGACACGAGCAGGGTCGCCAGCGTCCCCCGCTCCTTCTCCCCGGCGGTGATCTCCGCCCCGAACCCCATCGCCCCGGAGATGATGGACAGGACCAGAAAATAGGGGAGCATCCGGGAGAGGAGCATCCGCCCCAGCGCCGTCTCTCCCTCCACGTCCACCACGGCAATGGAAAACGGGGGCTCGAGATCCTTGGGATCGATCCCGAGGTCGCTCAGCCGGGCCAGGACCACCCCCTGGAAGTACGCCTGGAGGAACGCCTTCACCTTGGCCACCGCGGCCTGGGCCTCGGGGCGCGTCCCGACCCCGTACAGGGTGAGGGCGTAGCCGAGCTCGCCCCGTTCGGGCACCGGCCGAACCTCCAGCACCACGTCCGCGTATCCCCCGGTGAGCTCCTCTTTGCCCACGGCGACGTCGGGGACGAACCACACCTCAAGCTCCCTGGCCTCCCGCAACGCCCGCGCCAGGGCATCCTCCCCCTCCGCCACCACCAGCACCCGGGGGACAAGCTCGGCGAGGCGGCTTTCCTCCTTGCGGATGAGCCCGCCCATGAAGCCAAAGAGGAGCGGATAGAACACGAGGGGGAAGAACACGGTGATGAAGACGGTCCGCCGATCGCGGACCGCCTGCCGCATCTCCTTGGCGAACAGCGACCACACGCCGCTCACCGGCCCGCCTCGGTCACCTCCACCGTGAACCGCCAGCGCGCGAGCTTCTCGCTCGTCTGCACGCCGTCCTCGTACACCACGACCTCGAGGTCGTAGCTCGCCACCGTCCACGGCGGGGACAGGGTGAGGACGTGCTCGCCCACGTCGTCCTGGGCCTCGTCCACCTCCGTGGCCCACAGGGTGAGGCTGAGCTCCGTCGCCGCCCCACGGTACAGGAGGAGGGGGAGGGACGCCGTCTGGATCTCCTTCACCTCGCCGTTCAGCGCGCAGCTGAGCTTCCAGTCGGACCCCACGCCCAAGTCCTCCACGAGATTGGCCTGGGTCAGGGTGATCCGGAACGTCAGCGCCGGGGGCGTCACAGGCGGCTGCGGCGCCGGAGGGACCGGGGTTTCCGTCACCGGGGCCTTCGGCGCCGGTTCCTCAAAAGGGGGCTTGCCCCCTTCGGCCATGGACGGTTGGGTGGAGGGAGCGGAGTCGTCCTTCCACAGGACCGCCGACTGGACCGCCTCCCGGTTTCCGTAGAGGTCGATCGCGTAGTAGTCGACCTTGTGCGGGCCCTCCGGGCCGGGAATGGTGAACGGCTCGATGTAGTTCCGCCACGCCCCCTCGTCGATGCGGAAGAAGATGTTGGCCGTGCCGGACGCGTCCTCGCTCCTAAGTTCGAGCGGGGTGCGGGACGTGACCCACAGCTTCCCGTCCGGGGCGAGGTAGTGTGGGTCGCCGGCGACGATCCGCGTCACCGGCGGCTGGATGTCGAGGTAGATGGTCAGGGACTTCACGGGCTCGCGGTTCCCCAGCTTGTCCACCGCGTAGTACTCCATGCGCACTATGGCCCGGCCCCCGGGGAGGGGGAACGGGTCCTTGTAGGCGATCCATTCTCCGCCGTCCAAGCGGTACAGGATCTTGTCCACCCCGACCCCGATGTCGGTGGCGGTGAGCCGGAGCAAGCTCCCCGGGGCCAGGGCCACGATCCCCCGCTCCCCGACCTGGGACAGGTTGACGGTGCGCATCGGGGCGGCCCCCTCCGGCAGCTTCACCGGCGGTTCGATGAGGGGATAGCGATCCGGGACCAACTCGTACGGGGTATCCCCGATCCCGTCCTTGTTCAGGTCCGGGCCGCGGTAGTCGGACCAGTGGTTGCCCCGGCCCTCGTGGTGCCAGCGGTTGTCCCGCCCCTCGTCCTGGGCCGGGAACCCGCAGCCGATGACGCTGTTGCCGTAGATCACGTTGCGCTCGGAGGCCGTGGAGACCACGACGCCGTAGTCACAGTAGCCGATGGCACTTCCGGTGACGACGGTGTCGCTGGTCGCAAGGAGGTGGATCCCTACTCGGCCGCCGTACACGCTGGTGCCCTCGATGCGGCCGTTGCGCACGGCCGAGAGCATGATCCCCGCCTTCTCCTGGGGATAGCGGATCTGGCAGTTGCGGATCACGAAGTGGGCGCGGGTGTGGTCGATGTAGATCCCGTAATCGTAGCCCTTGGTGTCGATGATCCAGCCCTCGATCACGTAAGGGTCCTCCGCCGTGCCCGAGCCGCCCGTCACCCCGTTCTCCCAGGTGAACTGGTCGTCGCCGTGGATGAAGATGGGGGCGTGCGGGCCCCATCCCTGACCCCAGGCCAGGGCGGCCATCCCCATCACGGCCAGCAACACGATGGCGTTGCGCATCTTCCCCCTCCTTAAGAGAGCTAACCCGGGGCCATGGTACCACGCCACTCCCCGTCCGTTAAGGGACAGCCTTCGCCCCACCGAAGGACAGCCCCGCCCGTTCCAAGGTGCGGAAGAACACCTCCTCGAAGTCCGCGCCTCCCACCGCCGCCCCCAGCTCGTCGGGGGTCCCCACCGCCACCAGCCGCCCCCGGTGGATGATCCCCACCCGCCCGCACAGCCGCTCGGCGAGGTGCATGTTGTGGGTGGAGAGGAGCACGGTCTTCCCCGCCTCGCGGAGCTCCAGGACGAGGTCCGCCACGGCCCGGGCCACGAACACGTCGAGCCCGGCGGTAGGCTCGTCCAGGACGAGGAGCGGCGGGTCGTGGATCAGGCACCGCGCAAACGAGAGCTTCTGCCGCTCCCCGGTGGACAGCGTCCCCACCCGCCGGTCCTTGAGCTCCCATAACCCCAGCGTCGTGAGCACCGCCTCCGCCCGTCCCGCCACCTCCGATTGAGGAAGGCCGAACACGCGGCCGAAGAAGAGAAGCGTCTCCCACGGGGTGAGCCGTTCGTACAGGCCGGTCTCCGTGGCCAGGAACCCGAGCACTTCCCGCACCCGTTGGGGATCCTTGCGCACGTCGTGTCCGTACACCTCGGCCCGGCCCGCGGTCGGCCGGAGGAGGGTGGCGAGCGTCCGTAAGGTCGTGGTCTTGCCGGCCCCGTTAGGGCCGAGGAGGCCAAAGATCTCCCCCTCCTCCACGGTGAACGAGAGGCCGTCCACCGCCCGCACCGGGCCGCGCCGGGCCCGGAACACCTTGGTCAGCCCCTCGGCGACGATCGCGGTCATTCCAGGGTGCGTTCCCCGAGGCGCTCGGCCAGCACTGGGGGCAGGGTGACCTTCCCGTCCGCGGTCTGGTTCTGCTCGAGGATGGCCGCGAACAGCCGGGACGTGGCGAGTCCGGACCCGTTCAGGGTGTGGACGAACCGCGGTCGGCCCCCCTGGGCCGGCCGATACCGGATGTTCCCTCGCCGGGCCTGGTAGTCCTCGCAGTTCGAGCAGGAAGAGACCTCGTAGTAGCGGCCTTGAGCAGGAAGCCACACCTCGAGGTCGATCGTCTTCGCCGACTGCTGGGCCAGGTCTTGGGCGGTGAGGAGGGCCACCCGATAGTGGAGGCCGAGACGCTTGAGGATCGCTTCCGCGTGGCCGACGAGTTCGTCCAGGTCGTCGTAGGACCGCTCCGGGGTCGTGTAGTGGAACAGCTCAATTTTGTTGAACTGGTGGACGCGGATCAGGCCCCGCTGCTCCTCCCCGTAGCTCCCCGCCTCACGGCGGAAGCACGGGGTGTAGGCAACATACCGCAAGGGGAGATCCTCTTCGGACAGGATCTCGTCCCGATGGAGGTTCACAAGCAGCGACTCCGCGGTCGGGTTGAGGTAGAGGCCGTCCTCGGGACAGCGGTAGAGCTCGTCCTCGAACTTGGGGAGCTGCCCGGACACGAGGAACGAGGTGCGGTTGGCGAGGATCGGGGGGAGGATGGGGCGGTACCCGTGGTCCCGCGCGTGGAGTTCGAGCATCCAGTGGATGAGGGTGAACTCCAGGAGTGCCCCTTCTCCCGTGTACATGGGGAACCGGGCCCCGGCCACCTTGGCCGCCCGCTCCATGTCCAGGAGCCCAAGGTCTTCGGCGAGAGCCAGGTGGTGCTTGGCGGGGCAGTCGAACGCCGGCGGCTCCCCGAACGAGCGGAGGACGACCTTCTCCTCCTTGGTCCCGGTGGGGACCGAATCGTGGGGGATGTTGGGCAGCGTGAGGAGCTCCGCCGAGAGCTTCTGCTCCACCTGGGCGAGGCGTTCCTCCGCGTCCTTCCGCTGCGCCGCCACCTCCCGCAGCTCGGCGAGGAGGGCGTCGCGCTCGGCCGCACGGCCCTCCCGAGCCAGGGCGGCCACCTCCTCCGAGCCCTCGTTCTGGCGGCGACGTAGGTCCTCAACCCGTTTCAGGAGCTCCCGCCGTTCCTCGTCCAGGGCAAGGAGCGGGGCGAGGTCGATCGTGGGGTCGCGGCGGCGGAGGCGGGTCAGAACCCGGTCCGGATCGCTTCGAATCGTGCGTATGTCGAGCATGGTTAGACGCCAGTATAATCCTGACGCTTCAGGGGGTCCATGGCGTTTCACCGTAACGAACGTGTCTGCGTGATCAGCTTGGATGGGGTGCCGGGCTCGCTCGTGGAGGAGGCGTTTGCCTCCGGGCGGCTCGCGCCCCTGGGTGCGCTTTGGGCCCAAGGGGCGGCAGTTCCGCTTCGGTCCACCATCCCCCCCATCTCGTCGGTGGCCTGGGCCACCTACGCCACCGGGGTCGGCCCAGGGACCCACGGGATCTACGGGTTCGTGGACCGCGACCCGTGGACGATGCGGGAACGGCTGCCCACGTCGTGGGACCTCGCTGCCCCCACCCTGTGGGACCGGCTCGGGCGGGTCGGCGGACGGGCGGCCGTGGTGAACCTGCCGCTCACCTACCCGGCGCGGCCGATCGCTGGGTGGCTGGTGGCCGGGTTCCCCGCCCCGGACCTGGCCCGGGCCGCGTATCCCGAGGCGTTGGCCCGGGACCTGGTGAAAGGGGGATACGTGGTGGATCCCGATCCGGCGCTGGTGGCCGAGCCCGAACGGTTTTTCGCGGAAGCCCGGCGATCCCTGGACTGCCAGCGGCGGGTCGCGCTGCGCCTGGTGCGGGAGGACTGGAATCTCTTCCACTTCCACATCATGGTCACCGACCGGGTGAACCACTTCTTCTTCCGTTCCCGAAAGCCCGATGGCCCCCAACACCGGGGGTTCTGGGCGGCCTACGAGCGGGTGGCGGAAGCCGTATCCGAGGTGGTGGACGCGCTGCCGGAGGGGACGGAGCTTCTCCTCCTGTCCGACCACGGGTTCGCCGACGCGCGGTGGGAGGTGGACCTCAACGCCCACCTCGTGGAGGCGGGCCTCCTCCAGCTTGGGGACGCGGGAGCGGGCCTTTCGCGGGTCAAGCCGGGCTCGGCCGCGTACAGCCTGACCCCGGGGCGCGTGTACCTCCTCCGTCGGGGGCGGGAGCGGGACGGCTGGATCGCCCCCGACGATGGGGACCGGTGGCTCGCCCGGGTGGAAACTGCCCTGCGCGAGCTCAAGGTGCCGGACGGGGCGCCCGCGGTGGCGGATGTGCTGGCCGGTGCGGACGTATACCGCGGGCCGCGGGCTAGCTTGGGCCCGGACCTGGTGGTGCTGCCCGTTCCCGGGGTCGAGCTGCGCGGCCGCTGGGACGGAGGGCCCGTGTTCCGCCCTTCCCCGCGCCAGGGCGGGCACACGTTGGACGGGGCGTTTCTCTGGATCCGTGGGCGGGAGGCGCAACCGGGGACGATCCTGGACGTTCCGCCTACGGTGTGGGCCCTGCTTGGGCTGCCCATCCCGGGCGAGTTCGAAGGACAACCGCTGGTGAGGCCATGAAACTGATCGCCTACTCCAAGGCCCTGTACTCCACATGGATGTACTACGCCCCGGACCGGATCCTGTTCGACTGCGGGGAAGGGGTGAGCATCTTCCTCGAGAACCGTGTGTTCGCGATCAAGCACGTGTTCCTCTCCCACGGCCACGCCGACCACATCTCCGGGCTGATGGGGCTCATCAACATCCGCAACAACGCCATGGGCGATCAGGAGAAGGAGCTCCGCGTTCACTACCCGGCCGGGAGCCACTTCGTGAGCGAGCTCATCCACTACTTCGCCCGCACCAACCGCCGCCTCCAATACCACCTCGAGTGGATTCCGCTTCAGCCCGGGGATCGGGTGAACCTTCTTCCGGGGCGGATGCCGCGGTACATCGAGGCGTTCGCCACCGTGCACAGCCGTGGCGAGCCCTCGCTTGGGTACAACGTGGCCGAGGTCCGTCGGCGGCTCAAGCCCGACTACCGGGGGTTCTCCCAGGACGAGATCCTCGGCCTCGTGCGGGCCGGAAGGAAGGACGAGATCTCCGAGGAGTACGTGCAGTACCTGTTCTCCTACGGCGGCGACTCCGTGCCGCTGAACCCGGCCTTGGTGCAGGGCACGGAAGTGCTCTGCCACGAGGCGACGTTCCTTGCCGAGGAGGACCGGAAGGAGTACAAACACGCCACCCTCTGGGAAGCGATCGAGGTCGCGCGGAAGGCGGAGGTGCAAAAGGAATTGATTGCCTTCCACATATCGAGCCGGTACCGGGGAGAGCTCGCGGCGGTGGAGCGGGAGGTCGCCCAGAAAAAGCTCCCGTTCAGCGTCCGGCTCATCCCCCCGGACGAGGTTGTCACCCTGGAATAACGCATCGGTGCATCAGGAGGTCACATTGGCGCGCAAGTACATCCGGATCGTCACCGAGGTCCCTGGGCCGAAGTCCAGGGCGGTGATGGCTCAGAAGGAACAGGTCGTGGCCAAACCGCTCGGGACCCTGGCCCCGTTCGTGGCGGCCAAGGCCGAGGGCGTGGTGGTTGAGGACCTGGACGGCAACCGATTCCTCGACTTCTCCGGCGGGTGGGGGGTGATGAACGTCGGGCACAACCACCCCAAGGTGGTGGCCGCCGTTCAGGCCCAAGCCAGCCGGTGTCTGCACACCGACTTCACCGCCATCCCCTACGCGCCCCTGGTGGAGCTGGCGGCGCGGCTTGGAAAGCTCGCCCCTGGTTCGACCCCCAAGAAGTGCGCGTTCTTCAACTCCGGGGCCGAGGCGGTCGAGAACGCGGTCAAGTTCTCCCGCGCGGCCACGGGGCGGAAGGCGGTGCTCGTGTTCGAGAACGCGTTCCACGGCCGGACCCTGCTCACGATGACCATGACCCACAAGGCGATCCCGTACAAGGCTGGATTCGGCCCGTATGCCTCGGACGTGTACCGCCTGCCCTACCCCTATCCCTACCGGACCCCGGTGTCCATGGCCGAGATCGAGCGCCGGATGCTCTCGCTCGTGGACCCACGGGAGGTGGCCTGTGTCGTGGTGGAGCCGGTGATCGGGGAGGGCGGGTTCATCGTCCCTCCCCCTGAGTTCCTCCCGTTTCTGCGCGACTTGGCCGATCGCTACGGGTTTCTGTTCGTGGCCGACGAGGTTCAGTGCGGGGTCGGCCGGACGGGCAAGTTCTTCGCGTGCGAGCACTTCGGGGTGGAGCCGGACCTGATCGCCGTGGCCAAGTCCATCGCCGGGGGACTCCCCCTGTCGGCGGTGGTTGGCAAGGCCCCGGTGATGGACGCCCCGATCCCGGGGGCGATCGGCAGCACCTATGGCGGCAACCCGGTGGCCTGCGCCGCGGCGCTCGCGGTGCTGGACGTGATCGAGGAGGAGAAGCTCCTCGACCGCGCCGTGCACATCGGCGAGGTGCTCACCAAGGGGCTCAGAGACCTCGCGCGCCACTTTCCGGTGATCGGCGAGGTCCGGGGCGTGGGGGCGATGATGGCGATGGAGCTCGTGCGCGATCGGAAGACCAAGGAACCCGCGCCCGAGATCACCAAGGCCGTGCAGCAGGAGGCGCTGCGCCGCGGGGTCGTGTTCCCCACCGCCGGGCTCTACGGGAACGTGATCCGGTTCCTGGTGCCGCTCACGACCCCGGACGACGCCCTGGCCGAAGGGTTAGCCGTGCTCGGAGAGGCGTTCGCTGCGGCCGTGAAGTGAGGGGGATGGCCAAAGCACGGCGGCCGAGGGTGTTCATTGTGGCCGCGGTGGCCCGGAACGGGGTCATCGGCTGTGGGGGGAGGGTTCCGTGGGACCTCCCCGAGGACCGGGCCCGGTTCCGGAAGCTCACGTGGGGCCACGTGGTGGTGATGGGTCGGAGGACGTACGCATCCATCGGCGGGCCGCTGCCCGGGCGGACGAACGTCGTCCTCAGCCGGGACCCCGCGTTCGTTGCCCCTGGTTGCCTCGTCGTTCGCTCCATCGACGAGGTCCTTGCCCGGTTCCCAGGTCAGGACGTGTACGTGATCGGCGGGGCCGAGGTGTACCGGGCGTTTCTGCCCTTGGCCGACCGGCTGTACCTGACCCGGATCGACGCCGACTGCGAGGGCGACGTGTGCTTTCCCCGGGTCGATCTCCGTGAGTGGAGGGAGGTGTGGCGGGATGAGGGGAGCGCCGATGCGGGGAGCCGTTACCCCCATGCGTTTCTGGTCTACGAACGGGTTCGGCCGCCGCGGACACGCGGCTCGTCCTGGCCCCCGACCACGGCATGACCGGGTACCTACGCGTGTTCTCCACGGGGATCCATCACTTCTTGGTCTTCCCCCGCGGCGTTGCCTGCCCGAACTTCTCCGCCAGTGCCCGCTCCACGCACGCGGGCACGAACTTGGACACGTCCCCCCCGTACTGCTTGACCTCCTTGACGATGGATGAGGACAGGAACGAGTACTGGCCCGCGGTCATCAGGAACACGCTCTCGATATCGCTGTCGAGGTCGCGGTTGGTGAGGGCGAGCTGGAACTCGTAGTCGAAGTCCGACGTCGCTCGGAGCCCGCGCACCACCGCTGCCACCCCCAGTTCCTTGGCGCACTCGATGAGGAGCCCGGAGTAGGTGATCACTTCCACCTCTGCGATGCCCTCCTCAGCTAGCGCCTGTTCCACCAGCCATCGGCGCTCGGTGGCGGTGAACAGGGGGGCCTTGCGCGGGTTCTCCACCACGGCCACGATGAGCTTGTCGAACAGGCGCTTGGCCCGCTTGAGGATGTCCAGGTGCCCGTAGGTGATGGGGTCGAAGCTCCCCGGGTAAAGGGCGACGCGCATCAGGTCACCGCCACGTGAGGACGCATCAGGCGCCGCAGCCGTTCCGCCGACGGCCCCACCGCCGCCCATGCCGCCTTCTCCGGGGCGAGGAACCGCCGGGCCAGCTCCTGCACCTCGTCCGGGGTCACCGCGCTCAGGCGCCGCACCACCTCGTCCGGGGGCAGGGGCGTACGGCCCAACGCCGCCGCGGTGCCGAGGCGGACCATGCGCCCGTTCGGGTTGTCCAGGCCCAACAGGAAGGCGCTGGTCAGGCGCTGGACCGCCCGGGCGAGGTCGGCCTCGTCCGGGGGGGTGCGAACGAGCTCCTGGATCTCTGCCCACATGAGATCTAGCACCTGCGGGAGCTTCCGTTCCTCGGTGGCAACGTAGACGGCGAGCGACCCGGCATCGGTGTGGTAGGCGGTCACCGAGAACACCGCGTACACCAGGCCCAGCTCCTCCCGGATCCGCTGGAACAGCCGTGAGCTGACGCCACTGCCGAGGAGGGCGTTCAGCACCTCCAGACCGTGTCGGTCCGGGGAGGCGGCCGGCACGGTGGGGAACCCCAGGGCCACGTGCACCTGCTGGATCTCCCGCTCCGCCACCGCCACCCCGTTGCCCGGGCGCGGGGGGAAGCGGGGCCGGGTCTGGTCATCCTTTCCCCCCGCCCCGAATTCCTCCGCCTGGAGGAGCAGGGGTTCCGGGTCCACCTTGCCGCAGGCGACGAGGGTCATCCGCCCCGGCCGGTACCAGTCGTGGAAGAACCCCCACAGGTCGTCCGGCTGGATCCGGGCCACCGAGTCCAGGCGGCCGATCACCGGTCGGCCCAACGGGTGCCCCGCGGGCCACAGTTCCTCCGCCAGGAGCTGAAACGCCACCTCCTCCGGATCATCGTCCAGGGTGCGGATCTCCTCCCCCACCACCACTTGCTCCCGGCAGAGGTCGTCCGGGGAGAACCGGGGAGAGGTCACCAGCTCCTGGAGGATCTCCAGGGCCGCGGGGAGCCCGTGATCGAGGACGGTGGTGAAGTACGAGGTGTACTCGTTGGTGGTGGCGGCGTTGAGGTGCCCGCCGAGGGCATCGATGGCCTGGGCGATCTCCAGGGCGGTACGGCGCTCGGTGCCCTTGAACGTCATGTGCTCCACGAGGTGGGCCAGGCCCTCCCTCCCCGGCGGGTCGTTCCGGCCCCCGGCCCGCACCCACAACCCGAGGGCCACCGACCGGAGATGGGCCATCGGTTCCACGAAGAGCTCGAGGCCGCTCGACGCCTTCCCCGCCCAGCACCCGGGGTAGAGTTCGGTCATCCCTCGGCGCCTTCGACGTGCACCGGGCTCTCGGGGAGCACCCGCCGTAGCTTGTACCGCTTTTCGCGGCCCTGTTCGTCGATCTCCAGGATCTCCACCAGCATCCGGTCGCCCTTCTTGGCCACCTGATCCGGCTCCGCCTTTGCCCCCAGCCGCGACTTGTGCACCAGCCCCCGCACGCCCGGAGCGATCTCCACGAACACCCCGTAGTCCACGACGTTCGTGACCTTGCCGGGCACGATGTCCCCGACCTTGAGGGTTGGCTTCTCCTGGACCAGCTTGAACCGGGGGCGCCCGGTGTCGTCGGCGCCGATCACCTCCACCATGACCTCGTCGCCCACCTGGACCACGTCCTCCACCTTCTTCACGTAGCCATCGGACAGGTTGGAGATGTGGACCAGGCCGTCCACGCCGGGGCGGAGCTCGACGAACGCCCCGAACGGGGCCAGGCGCACCACCTTGGCCCGGAACGTCATCCCGACCTCCAGCTCCTCGGTCAGTTCCTGGATCATCTCTCGGGCGCGGGCCACGGCGTCGGCGGAGTCGCCGACGATCTTCACCGTGCCGTCGTCCTCGATGTCGATCTCGGTGCCCGTGTCCTCCTGGAGCTTGCGGATGACCCGGCCGCCAGGGCCGATGACTGCCCCGATCTTGTCCGGGTTGATGTGCAGGACGTCCAGGCACGGCGCGTACGGGGAGAGGCTGGGCCGCGGTCGCGGCAGGACCTGTTCCATCAGGTCGAGGATCGCCAGGCGGGCGGCCCTGGCCCGGGCCAGCGCCTCGCGCATGAGGTCGGCGGAGATGCCCCCGGTCTTCACGTCCAACTGGAACGCGGTCACCCCGTCCCGCGTCCCGGCGACCTTGAAGTCCATGTCCCCAAAGTGGTCCTCGAGGCCGATGATGTCGGTGAGCACCACGTACCGCCCGGTGGCCTCGTCCCCCACCAGGCCCATCGCCACCCCGGCCACCGGACGCTTGAGGGGGACCCCAGCGTCCATCATCGCCAAGCACCCCGAGCACACCGAGGCCATGGACGAAGACCCGTTGGACTCGATGATCTCGGACACGACGCGAATGATGTACGGGAACTCGTCCTCGGATGGAAGCACCGCCGCGAGCGCCCCCTCGGCGAGGCGGCCGTGCCCGATCTCCCGCCGGGACGGCGGCCCGATGCGGCCGGCCTCCCCCACCGCGAACGGGGGGAAGTTGTAGTGGAGCATGAACCGCTTCAGACCATCCTCCATCATCAGGTCCACGATCTGGGCGTCACGCCGGGTGGCGCCGAGGGTGCATGTGCCCAGGGACTGGGTCTCGCCGCGGGTGAACAGGGCCGACCCGTGCACCCGGGGAAGGAGCCCGACCTGGATCGTGATCGGCCGGAGCTCGTCCGGACGGCGGCCGTCCATGCGCTCGCCCCGGTCCAGGACGAGTCGGCGGGCGAACTCCCGGTACACGTCCTCGAACGCAGCCATGGCAAGGCTCTCGATCCGCGTCCGCTCCTCCTCGGGGCAGCCGGCGGCCACCGCGGTCGCGGCCTCCTCGGCCAGGGCCTCGGCCAACCGCTCCCGCGCCCGTTTGCTGGGCGCCCGCTTGAGATCGCTCAGCCGATCCCACACCAGGGCCTTCACCCGCTCCCGCACCGCCTGTTCCTCGGCCGAGGGGGCGACCGCCTCGCGCTTGGTCACCGCATGGCGAGCGGCGAACCGGTCCTGGAGGGCGATCAGCTCCCGGATCACTTGGTGTGCGGTCTGGATGGCCTCGACCACCTGGTCCTCGGCGATCTCCCGCATGTGCCCTTCGACCATGGTCACCGTGGACCGGGTCCCGGCGACGACGATGTCCATCGGCCCTTTCTCCCGGACCTCATCGCTGGGGTGGACCACGATCCGGCCCTCTTCCATGCCCAGCCGCACCCCGGCCACCGGCCCCTGGAACGGGGCCGGCGAGATGAGCAGCGCGGCAGAGGCGCCGAGGAGGGCGGCCACGTCCGGCGGGGCGTCCTTCTCCGCCGAGAGCACCGTGGCCACGATGTGCACCTCTTCCCGGTATCCCTCCGGGAACAGGGGGCGGATCGGGCGGTCGATCAACCGCGCCGCCAGCACCGCCTCATCCGAGGGCTTGCCCTCCCGCTTGAAGAACCCCCCGGGGATCTTCCCCCCGGCGTAGAACCTCTCCTCGAAGTCCACCCGCAGGGGGAAATAGCCCAGGTCCTGTTCCGTGGGCGCGCACACCACCGTGACCAGGACCTTGGTGTCGCCCCAGGTCACGAGCACGGCGCCGTCGGCCTGGCGGGCCACAGCGCCGCTCTCCAGTCGAAAAACCCGTCCTGCTACTTCTGCTTCCTCAACTACTGGCATTCGTTTCACACACCTCTTAAGTTCAGGTCTTGGATCAGCCTCGTGTACCGGCGGGGGGCGGTTTGGTGAAGGTACCGGAGCAACCGCCGTCGTTGACCCACCAGCTTGTGCAGGCCACGGCGGGAGTGGAAATCCTTGCGGTGCACCTTGAGGTGCTCGGTGAGCTGCTCGATCCGCGCCGTGAGCAGGGCCACCTGCACCTCGGTCGAGCCGGTATCCGCGGGGCTTTGGGCGAACTTTCGGATCAATTCCTGCTTTGCTTCCTTCGAGAGCGCCACGTTCCACCTCCAATCGCCCGTCCCCAAGCGGGCGTACGCCTGGGGGGGGTTCAATTACCGAAAGCGCCGGGCCAGCTCTCGGCAGCGGGCCATCACCGCTTCCTCGTCGAGGGTCATGAGCTCGCCCTCGACGAGCAGCAGCCGCCCGTCGACGAACACCGTATCCACGTCCGCCCCTTGTGCGGAGTAAACGAGGTCCGCCAGCGGGTTATGCCCGGGACATAAATGGGGCTTGTCGAGCGTCACCAGCACCCCATCTGCCCGACATCCGGGCTCTATTGTACCCAGTTCCTTGCCCAGGCCAAGGGCGGCCGCCCCGCGCCAGGTGGCGCAGGCCAACGCCGCGGCGGCGGGGAGGGCCTCCGGGTCCTCGGCCTTCTGCTTGGCGAGGATGGCGGCGAGGCGCGTCTCCTCCACCATGTTGAGGTCGCCGGCAGAGCCGGCCCCGTCCGTGCCCAGGGCCACGTTCACCCCGCCCCGCAGCATCTCCGCGACCGGGGCGATCCCGCACGCGAGCTTCAGGTTGGAGGTGGGGCAATGGACCGCACTCGCCCGATGGGCGGCGAGGATCTCGATGTCCTTCTCCGTCATGTGCACGCAGTGGGCGGCGATGACGGGGACGCCGAACACGCCCAGGCCCTCCAGCCACTCCGCCGGGGACCGCCCGGTCTCCGTCCGCATCCGGTCCACTTCCTCCTTCGTCTCCGCGAGGTGGGTGTGGATGGGAACCTTAAGCTCCCGGGCCAGGGCGGTGGCGTTGCGCCACAGCTCCGGCCCGCACGTGTATGGGGCATGGGGGGAGAGGGCGGCCCGGATGCGGCCCTCGGCCTTTCCGTCCCATTCGCGTACGAACGCCTCGGCCCGGGCGAGCTCGGGCTCGATCCGGTCCGGGGTGGGGGCGAGGATCCCGTACGAGAGGAGGGCCCGGAGGCCGGCCTCGTCCACCGCTTGGGCCACCTCTTCCATGAAGAAGTACATGTCGGCGAACGCGGTGGTCCCGGACCGGATCATCTCGATGAGGCCGAGGAGGGAGAACCAGTACACGTCCTCCCCGGTGAGGTTCCGCTCCGCCGGCCAGATCTTCTCCGTAAGCCAGCGCATGAGGGGGAGGTCGTCAGCCAGCCCGCGGAACAGGGTCATCGCGAGATGGGTGTGGGCGTTGACCAGACCCGGGAAGAGGAGGCGTCCTTCCCCGTCGATCACCCGGTCGAACTCCCCTCCCGCCCCGCCGCCTTCCACGACCGCCGCGTACCGGCGGCCCTCGATCACCACGTCGGCGTGGGGGATCACCCCCCGGTCTGGTCGTGGGATCACCGCTGTCCCTCGGATGAGGATGCGCATGAAATACGAGTATAAACCCAGGCCCCCTTTTTCGGCCAATCCTGGGTGCGCTATCATGGGGCGAGTGGAGATGGAGGGCAGGTGGGCGGAACAGGTGGCGTGTGACTTTCTTCGCGCCCAGGGGATGAGGATCGTGGCCCGCAATTGGCGCTGGCGGGGCGGGGAGATCGACATCATTGCCAAGGATGGGCCGACGTTGGTGTTCGTGGAGGTAAAGGGACGGGCCAGTGGGAGGTTCGGAGGGCCGGAGGAGGCGGTGACCGCGGGGAAGCGGCAGCGCCTATGGCGAGCGGCGCAGGCGTTCCTCGGGGGGACGGCGGAGGAGGTGCCGGTGCGGTTCGACGTGGTGGCGGTGGGCCCGGATGGGGTAAGGCACGTACGGGATGCCTTCGGCGAAGAGGATGTTCGCCCAGGTGCTTAGCGGGACCCCGTACGGGGTGGAGGCCAAGCTCGTCGAGGTCCAGTGCGATGTGGGGGCGGGCCTGCCCGGATTCACCATCGTCGGCCTCCCGGAGAAGGAGGTGTCCGAGGCCCGGGATCGGGTGCGCACGGCGATCCGCAACGTGGGCCGATCCTTTCCCCAGCTCCGGGTCACCGCCAACCTCGCCCCGGCCGACCTCAAGAAGGAAGGGGCCGGGTTCGACCTCGCTCTGGCCGTGGCCTTGCTGGTGGCGACCGGGCAGGTCCCTGCGGAGCGGACCCGCGGGGTCGTGTTCTTGGGGGAGCTGGCCCTGGACGGGGGACTGCGCCCGGTGCGGGGGGCGCTGTCCGTGGCCCTCGCCGCCCGCGAGGCCGGGCTCACCCGGATGATGGTGTCCGCGGCCTCGGCCCCCGAGGCGGCGTTGGTGGAGGGGCTCCTCGTCTATCCGGTGGCCGACCTTGGGGAGGCGGTGGCGTTCCTCGCCGGGGAGCGGGACATCCCCCCGGCCCCCCGCGTGCTCCCCGAGGCGGACCCGCCGGACTGGATCGACCTCGCCCTCGTCCGCGGGCAGGAGCATGCCCGCCGGGCGCTGGAGATCGCGGCCGCCGGCGGCCACCACCTCCTGATGGTGGGACCTCCGGGAGCGGGGAAGTCCCTCCTCGCCCGGTGTCTCCCGGGGATCCTCCCGCCCCTGTCGTTCGACGAGGCCCTCGAGGTGACCCGCATCCACTCCGTGGCCGGGTTGCTATCCCCGGAACGGCCGCTCGTCCGGTGGCGGCCGTTCCGCTCCCCCCACCACACCATCTCCTACGCGGGCATGGTCGGCGGGGGGCATGGGGTTCCCGCCCCGGGGGAGATCACCCTTGCCCACCACGGGGTCCTGTTCCTGGACGAGCTGCCCGAGTTCGACCGCAAGGTCCTGGAGGCCCTGCGCCAGCCCCTCGAGGAGCAGCGGATCACCGTGGTCCGGGCCGGGGTGAGCGTGACCTTTCCCGCCTCGTTCATGTTGGTGGGGGCGATGAACCCCTGCCCGTGTGGCCACCTCGGGGACCCCCTGCGCCCCTGCCGCTGTCGGCCCCACGAGGTCGTGCAGTACCGGAAGAGGCTCTCTGGCCCGTTCCTCGACCGGATCGACCTCTTCGTGGAGGTGCCTCGCCTGACGAGGGACGAGCTCCTCGGCGAGGGGGGAGGGGAGCCGTCGGAGGCGGTGCGGGCGCGGGTGGGCGCGGCCCGGGAGGTTCAGCGGCAGCGGCTGGACGGCCGGATCCACACCAACGCGGAGATGGGCCCGAAGGAGGTGCGCCGGTGGTGCCGGCTGACCCCGGACGTCCGGCAGCTCCTCGCTCGGGCGGTGGACCACTTCGCCCTCACCGGCCGCGGTTACGTCCGCGTGCTCAAGGTGGCGCGGACGATTGCGGACCTCTCCGGGGCCGATACCATCCAGCCCGAACACCTGGCGGAAGCCCTGCAGTACCGGGCGTTCTCGGAGGAGGGGATAGCGTGAAACGCACGGCGTTCCTATGTGCGGTCCTGATGTGGGCCTCGTTGGCCCTGGCCCAGCAGCCGTTCACCGTGGGTCGGGTGGAGGTGGTGGGGAGCGCGAATGTGCCCACCGCGGAGATCCTGGCCGCGGTCGGGTTCAAGGCCGGGGACACGGTGGACGCGGCGCGGGTGCGGGCCGCGGTCCAGGCCATCTCGGGCCTCGGGTACTTCGCGAGCGTCACCCCGGAGCTGGCCGTGGAAGGGGACATCGTGGTGGTCCGGTTCCGGGTGGTCGAGTTCCCCAAGATCGAGCGGATCACGATCGAGGGGGTGCCGCCTGCCCCCAAAGGTTCGGGGACCCTATGGTCTTGGATCCAGGCGGCGCTGGCGAGCCCGCCCCGGCCGAGCGAGTCCAGGATCCGCGAGATCCTCAAGGAGCACGGGATCAAGCCGGGCCAGGTCTTGAACCAGGTCAAGCTGGAGGGGGCCCTCAAGGCGGTCCTGGAGGAGTACCGCAAGAAGGACCTGGCTACCGTCCAGATCGGGCGGATCATCCCCGGAGCGGAGCTGGTGATCGAGATCCAGGAGCTCCCGGTGCTGGGGCACCGGTTCCGGGGCCTCGTCACCGTGCCGGAGGAGGAGGCGCGGGCCCTCGTGTCCGTGCCGGTGGGGGCGCTCGGGAAGATCTCGGACATCCAGGCCACCCTGACCCGACTGGGCCGGGCGGTGTACTTCGCCCAGGCCGGCGTGGTCCCCGAGCTCGGCGACGGGGGGGTGTGGCTGACCTGGGAGGTCACGGAGCGAACCGTCCTCGCCGAACCCGCCTCGGTGCGGGGGATTGAGCTCCTCGGGGTGACCGCATTCCCCCTGGACCGGTTGACCGGACGGATCGCCCCCCTGCCCACCGGACCGGCCACCAACTACGACGTCCTGCGCGCCCTCGCCGGGGTCAACGAGTACTACCGGCGGGAGGGGTACTTCATGGTGGAGTTCGTAGGGGAGGGCATTGCCGGCGGCATCCTCCGGGTGCGGGTGAAGGAGGGGCGGATCCAGAGGATCGAGGTGGGCGGCTCCCCCCGGACCGCGGAGTGGGTGATCCGCCGGGTGATGGACCTCGCGGAAGGGCAGCTCCTCACCGAGGCCCGGTACACCGCGGCCCGCCAGGCCCTGATGGCGCTCGGGTACTTCAGCGACGTGCGCCTGGAGCCGAGCTGGACCGATGAGGGCCTCCTGCTCACGGTGACCGTGACCGAGCAGGAGAAGCTGGGGAGCATCCAAGGGACGATGACCTACTCCCCCCAGGAAAAGGGCCTGGTTGGAAACCTATCGTATGCGCAGAAGAACCTGTTTGGTACTGCGCAAGATGTGTCGGTATCCCTCGCCCAAGGGCTGGGGGAGGCCGGCTCCACCACGTGGAGCCTGGGCTACCGCGCCCATTCCTTCCCCGTCTACGATCTGGTGGGCCTTGACCTGTACCGCAAGGCGACCGGAAAGGACCCGACCACGGTGACCCTCGGGGGCAGCGCTACCCTGTCCTACCCGATGGCCCCTTACCTCGACCTCACCCTGACCCTGACCAGCGAGCGGGCGTGGGAGGTTCCGGACGAGAAGGCGCTCGACCCCCGGACCGCGGTCGAGGTCGGCCTGGCCTACGACGACCGGGACAGCCCGTTCTTCCCGCGCACCGGAAACCGGGGGCGCCTTGCGGTGGAACAGGCGGGCCTGTTCGCCCCGGGGGTGGAGTACCTGTCCCTCCGGGCGGAACTCTCCCGGTTCTGGCCGGTGGACATTGTGGCCCCGTTCTGGGATGGCCGGGCGGCCCTGGCCGGGCGGGTCCTCGTGCGGTGGGGCGTGGGCCTGCCGGAGCGGTTCTGGTTCGACCTGGGCGGGGTGGACTCGGTGCGAGGGGCAAGGGGCGTGCGCACGGACCGGCTGGCCTTGCTCAACACCGAGCTTCGGTTCGAGCTCGTCCAGGGGGCTTTCCTGGCGCTGTTCTGGGACCTTGGGGCGGACCTGACCCAGTTGGGGCGGGTGAAGTCGTCCATCGGGCTGGAGATCGCCGCGTACGTCGCCGGCATGTTCGTGCGCATCGACATGGCCTGGCCATCCGATCGGCCGTTCTCGTGGGTGCCCGCGTTCGAGTTCGGGATGAGCCCGATGTTTTAAGCTAGAATGACCAGCATAGGAGGGAAGCGATGAAGATCAACGTGGTGGTGGCCCTGCTCGTGGGGGCGCTGGTCCTAGGGTTCGCCGGCGGGATCGTGGGCGGGCTGGTGTTCGCCCCCAAGGGCGACGGGGACACGCAAGAGCTCACGTCCCGGATCGTGAAGCTCGAGGAGCGTCAGGCGGCGGTGGAGGGCCGGGTCGCCGGCATCACCCAGGGCGGATCCGGGCTCAAGGTGGGGGTGGTGGACGCAGAGACCCTGTTCACCCGGGTGTTCCTGCCCCAGGTGGAGGCCGAGCGGGCGGCGATGACGGCCAAGGCCGAGGACATCCAGGACCTCCAGGCCGACTACGCGGCGGGGAAGATCGAGCCCGACCAGTACCAGCAGCGGTACCTCCGCCTCCAGGCGGAGTACATCCAGGCTGCCCTCAAGGTCAACCTCGTCATGCTCGACAAGATGATCGCCTCCCCGGGGTTCCTCAACCTCCGGGCGGACCTGGAGAACGTGCGGACCCAGGCCAAGCCGATCACGGACGAGGTGGAGAAGGCGGTCCGGGAGGCCCAGGTCACGATCCTCGATCCCCAGGGGTTCAGCGAGCGGCTGACCGAGCTGCGGGCCGCGTTCCAGCAGCTCGATCAGCTCCTCACGCAGGTGGCGGCGGTGAAGATCCTGGAGATCTCCCAGCAGGTGGCCAAGGAAAAGGGGTACGACCTCGTCCTGCGCACCAAGGACGTGGTCCTGTACCGCCGGGAGGGGGCGGTGGTCGACCTGTCCGCGGACGTGGAGCAGCGGTTGTGGAACCTGTTCCCAGCGAGATGAGATGACGTGGACGTGGAGGCCCTGAAGCGCCGCCTGCCTCTCGGGTACCCGTACCTCCTCCTCGATCGTGTGGTGGAGCGGACGGAGAACGAGGTGGTGGCCCAGAAGTGCGTCACCGTCAACGAACCCTACTTCCAGGGCCACTTCCGTCCCCCGTACCCGTCCCTCATGCCGGGGACGATGATCGTCGAGGGGATGGCCCAAGCCGCTGGGCTCCTGTTTGCGGAAGGGGAGCTCGTGGTGCTGGCTGGGGTAGACCGGGCCCGGTTCCGCCGCCCGGTGGTGCCCGGGGACCGCCTCACCTTTCGCGCCCGGGCGGTGCGGCGCCGGTCGGGCCTGATCGTGGCTGAGGTGCGGGCCGAGGTGGACGGCGAGACCGTGGCCGAGGCCGAGGTTACCCTGGTCAAGGTCGATGTGGGAAAAGCTGATTGAGTCGGTGCCCAACGTGTCCGAAGGCCGCGACCGGGAGGCCATCGAGGCGATGGCCGCGGCGATGCAGGCCGTGCCCATGGTGCGTCTGCTGGACGTGCAATCCGACCCCGATCACCACCGCACCGTGTTCACCCTGGTCGGGGAGCCGGACGGGGTGGTGGACGCGCTCCTCGCCCTGTTCGCCTCCGCCCTGCCGCGGATCGACCTCCGCCGGCACCGGGGGGAGCACCCGCGGATGGGGGCGGTGGACGTGGTGCCGCTCGTCCCCGTGCGCGGGGTGACCATGGCCGACTGTGTGGCCTTGGCCCGCCGCCTTGGACAGGAGGTGTGGGAGCGGTTCCGGGTGCCGGTGTACCTGTACGGGGAGGCGGCGGCCCGCCCCGAGCGGCAGGACCTCGCGGAGATCAGGAAAGGGGAGTTCGAGGGGTTCCCCGACAAGATCCAGAGGGCCGAGTGGGCCCCGGACTTCGGCGAGCCGGCCGTCCACCCCACCGCTGGGGTCACCGCCATCGGGGCCCGGGAGTTCCTGATCGCGTTCAACGTGAACCTGGGCACGTCCGACCTCGGGGTGGCCAAGGCCATCGCCAAGGCGGTGCGCGGCTCCTCGGGCGGATTCCAGTACGTGAAGGCGCTGGGCATCTCCCTGGCCGAGCGGGGCATCGTCCAGGTGTCGATGAACCTCACCAACTACAAGAAGACCCCGATCCCGAGGGTGCTCGAGTGCATCCGCCGCGAGGCCGCCCGGTACGGGGTCTCGGTGGTGGGAACGGAGATCGTGGGGCTCGTGCCCCAGGAGGCCTTGGACCAGGTGGCCGAGTACTACCTGGCCCTGGAGCGGTTCTCCCCGGACATGGTGGTCGAGCGACGCATCCAGGAGGCCCTGGGCTGATCCTGGACATCGACCGCGGACGGCACGCAGGATGATCACCACACACCACCTCCAGCTCTTGAGGTTGCCCTTGAGCTCTGAACCGCGGGTCTCTTCGGGTCCTCCGTGCGCTCTGCGGTGAGATCCGTGGGGTGGGCGTTCGGCCTTCGTCGGATCACCGTGCTCGGCCTGGGGCAGACCGGGCGGGCCCTCGTGTCGGCCCTGGCCCCGGCCGAGGTGTCCTTGTTCCTTTCGGAGAAGCGGCGCCTCTCTCCCGAGGAACGGAGGTTCCTCCACGGCCATGGCGTGCGCTGGGAGGAGGGCGGGCACAGCGAGCAGGCCCTGGACGCCGACCTCCTCGTGCCCAGCCCTGGGGTCTCCTCCCACGCCCCGGTGCTCCAAGAGGCCCGTGCGCAGGGGCTTCTCATCTGGTCGGAGATCGAGCTCGCGTTTCGCCTCGCCCGCCCCAAGGTCCTGATCGCCGTGACCGGCACCAACGGCAAGTCCACCACCACCGAGCTCGTCGGGGCGATCCTCGCGGCCGGGGGCCTCGCCCCGGTGGTGGCCGGCAACATCGGCCGTCCGGCCATCTCCACCGTGGACGAGGTCGCCGGGCGACCGTGGGTGCTCGAGGTGAGCTCGTACCAACTGGAGTGGACCTTCGCGTTCCGTCCCACGGTCGCGGTGTGGCTCAACTTCGCCCCCGACCACCTCGACCACCACCGCACCTTGGGCGCGTACTTCGCGGCCAAGGCGCGGATCCTCGCCCGCCAGACCGCGGACGACACGGCGGTCCTGCCGCCCGAGCTCCTGGCCCGGGTGGCGGTGCGGGGCCGGGGGGTGGACTACACCCAGGCCGTGTTGCCGGCGGGGTGGGGGGAGGGGCTTCCTGCTCACCTTGGGGACGACCTTCGGGCGGCGTGGGCCGCGGCATGCGCGGCCTTCCCCGAGCTCTCCGCGCGCCCACCTTCGTACCGAGAGATCCAGCCGGCCCTCCGCCAGCCCCATCGGTTGGAGCCGGTAGGGGAATACCGGGGGATCCCGTTCGTCGATGACTCCAAGGGCACCAACGCCCATGCCACCGCCGCCGCTTTGCGCGCGGTCGCCGGGCCGGTGGTGCTCATCCTCGGGGGCCGACACAAGGGGGGTGGGTACGAGGCCCTCGCTCCTCTCCTGCGGGACAAGGCCCGTCACTGTGTGCTGATCGGTGAATCCCAGCGGTACTTCGCCGCCCTCCTCGACGGATGGGGGGTCCCGTACGAGCTCGCCCGCGACCCCCTGGACGCCCTGCGCCGGGCGTACCAGGTCGCCAAGCCTGGGGACACGGTGCTCCTCTCCCCAGCCTGCGCCAGCTTTGATCAGTTCAGGGATTACGCCCATCGGGGCGAGGCGTTTCGGCGGGCGTTCGCCCAGCTGTCCGCTGGCGACGTCCCCTCTGTCCCCTAACCCGAGGACGTTCCGCACCCGCGCCCCGGAACGATAGCCCGACCCCTGGCCGCCCAGGTCCTTTGGGTTTGGGGACATATGGACCACACTAGCCCGGCATGGGCAGCCTCGAGGGCAAGATCCTGGTGGTGGTCGTTTTTTTGCTCTTGGCGGGCCTCCTGTTCGTGTACTCGGCGAGCTTTCCCCTGTCCCTGCAGGCCACCGGAGACCCGCTCAGCTTCCTCAAGCGGCAATGCATCGGGGCGGCGCTGGGCCTGGTGGCCATGGTGATCCTGTGGCGCCTGGACTATCACGTGTGGGAGAAGATCGATGATGTCCTCCTCTTCGGCGCGTTCGCCCTGCTTCTCTTGACGTTGGTGCCACCACTGGCGGAGGGGTCGCGCTGGCTCCGGCTGGGCCCGCTGCCGTTCCAGCCATCCGAGTTCGGCAAGGTTGCCCTCGTCCTGTACGTGTCGGGGTCCCTCGTCCGGCGAGGGGAGCGGATCCGCGATTTCCGGGACGGGGTCGTGCCGTACCTCGTGGTGGTGGGGGCGTTTGGGCTCATCCTCCTGTTCCAACCCGACTTCGGCATGCTCATCCTGTACGCGGCGGTGGTGGCGTTCCTGTTGTGGGCCGGGGGCGTGCCCGTGCGCCACCTGCTCCTCGCCGCGGCTGCGGTCGTCCCCCCCGGGGCGTTGCTCCTGTTCACCGCTCGGTACCGGCTCGAGCGCCTGATCGCGTTCCTCAACCCCGAGGCGTACCGGGATACCTACGGGTACCAGGTGTACCAGTCGCTGATGGCCATCGGGGCGGGAGGGCTGTGGGGGCGGGGCATCGGCGCCTCGCGGGCCAAGCTCCTCTACCTTCCGGCGGCCCACAACGACTTCATCTTCGCCGTGGTGGCCGAGGAGACCGGGCTCATCGGCACGATGTGTCTGGTGGGGCTGCTTGGGCTCCTCGTGTGGCTGGGGTTCCGGGTGGCATCGCGGGCCCCGGACCGGCTGGGAGCACTGTATGCGTTGGGGAGCTCCTTTCTCCTTGGGTTCCAGGCCCTCCTCAACCTGGGGGTGGTGGTGGGGTTGTTGCCGGTGACCGGCCTCACCCTACCGTTTGTCAGCTACGGAGGTTCTTCGCTCATGGTCAGCTTGGCGCTCACAGGGGTGCTCCTCGGGGTGGCCCGGGCGGCCCGAGCTTCGGCGGTGGCGGTGTTGGTGCCGGAGGTGCGGGCATGAGGGTGTTGGTGGCCGCGGGCGGCTCCGGCGGGCACATCTATCCCGCCCTGGCGGTGCTGGAGGAACTGCGGTCCTCGGGGCGCCTCTCCGCCGCCGGGTGGGTAGGGCAGCCGAACGGCATGGAGGCCCGGATCTTGTCCGGTTATCCGTGGGTCAAGTTCTTCGCGCTCCCGTCGCGGGGGCTGGCCCGCAAGCGGCCGTGGGCATGGCCAGGGGCCCTTCTCCAAACCGGTCTCGGGGTGGTCCGGGCGGTGCGGATCGTGCAACGGTTCCGCCCCGATGTCGTCCTTGGCATGGGCGGGTACCCCGCGTTCGCCCCGGGGGTGGCGGCGAAGCTCCTCGGCGTCCCGGTGGCCATCCACGAGCAGAACGCGCGCATGGGCCTGGTGAACCGGGTGTTGGCCCCGCTCGCAGACCTCGTGCTCTTGTCCTTCCCCATCACCTGCGGCGCGCCCCGGCGGAAGCGAGGCGTCCTCGTCACCGGGAATCCGGTGCGGGCGGACATCGTCCGCCCCCGCCGCGTGCTGGGGGACGAGCTGCTGGTGATGGGGGGGTCATGGGGCTCGCGGGGGTTGGTGGACGCGATCGTGCGGGCTGCGCCGTCGTTGGCCCAGGTGCCGGGGCTGCGCCTGCGGGTGGTGGTCGGGGAGGCGGCCCCCCCGGAGGAGGTGACGCAGAGGCTCCGTACGGCCGGGCTGGGCCAGGCCGAGGTGATCCGGTACACGGACCAGGTAGGGGAGGCGCTGTCCCGGGCCCGGCTGGTGGTGGCCCGGGCCGGGGCCACCACCGTGGCCGAGCTGGCCGCTGTCGGCTGTCCAGCCGTGCTCATCCCATGGGGCGCGGCCGCCGATGGCCACCAGCACGCCAACGCCCACGCGTTGGCCGAGGCCGGGGGGTGCGTGCTCATCGAGGACCGGGTCCTCGTCGGCCTCGACCTCGGGGCATTGGTGTCCCAACTGTGGCGGGACGAGGCCAAGCTCGCGGCGATGGCCGCGGGAGCCCGCCTCGTCGGCCGGCCTGACGCCGCCCAGCGGGTGGCGGAGGCGCTGGTCCGCCTGACGGAGGCGAGGGCATGACCGGGCTTGACGGACGGGTTCACCTCGTGGGCATCGGTGGGGACGGCATGGCCGGCCTTACCCATCTCCTGCGGGAGGGAGGGGCCACCGTGTCCGGCTCCGACGTCCGCGACTCCCCGCGACTCTCCGCGCTGCGGCCGTGGGCCGAGGTGTACGTGGGGCATCGGGCCGAGCACCTCCCGGAGAACGCGGATGCGGTGGTGTTCTCTTCGGCCATCGCCCACGACAACCCTGAGCTCGTGGCGGCGCAGGGGATTCCCATCTGGCCGCGGCTCCCGGCGCTGCGAGAGGTGCTGCGCGACCGCGAGCTCGTGGCGGTGGTCGGCACCCATGGCAAGACGACGACCACCACCTGGGTTGCCCACCTCTTGCGGGCGGTGACCGGGGAGGGTGGGCACTACGTGGGGGGCGAGGTCCCTGGCCTCCCTTCGGCCACGCTGGGGGGAGGGAAGGCGTTCGTGGCTGAGGTGGACGAGTCCGACGGTCGGTTCACCTGCCTCGAGCCGGCGGTGGCGGTGCTGACCTCGGTGGACAACGATCACGTGGGGACCTACGGCGGATTCGCCGGCCTGCGAGAGGCGTTCGCCCGGTTCCTAGCCCGGGCGAAGAAGGCCGCGGTGTGCGCGGACGATCCGGTGGCGGCGCGGCTTGGCCTTGAGCTCCAGCGCCCGCTGACCTACGGCCTGAGCGAAGACGCCGACCTACGTGCGGTGGGGATTGAGTACCACCGCGAGCGGGCGGCGTGTGAGCTCCTGGTCCACGGGAGACCGAGCGGAGAGGTGGAGGTCCCCGGCCCGGGGGCGCACAACGTGCGCAACGCCCTCGGGGCGCTTTCAGCCGGGATGCTCCTCGGTCTGCCTCTATCTCTCCTGGTCGACGCGCTCCGCACAGCCCCCCGCCCCCGCCGGCGGCTGGAGGTCTTGGAGGAGAACGGGTACCTGGTGGTGGACGACTACGCCCATCATCCCACCGAGGTCGCGGCCGGGCTTGCCGCGCTGCGGGTGGGATGGCCGGAGCGCCGAATCGTCGCGATCTTTCAACCCCATCGGTACTCCCGCACGAAGGCCCTGGCTGGGGCGTTCGGGCAGGTGCTGGCCCGCGCCGATCGTGTGGTGGTGACCGAGGTCTATCCCGCGTTCGAGCGGCCGATCCCCGGGGTGAGTGGGCGGCTGGTGGCGGACGCGGTCCAAGCCGCCGGGGGGCGGGCCGTGTTCCGGGCCGGGCTTGCGGGGGCGATGGATGCGGCGGCGGAGGTCATCCGGCCGGGGGACGTGGTGGTGTGTTTCGGGGCGGGGGACATATGGCGACTTGCACGCGAGATGGCTCGTGGGCTCTCCTACGGGTACTAGGGGATCTCCCCGGTGAGATTCGGGTGAACGAACCGTTGGCTCCCTACACCACGTTCCGCATCGGCGGTCGGGCGTGGGCCATGTTTCGTCCCTATGGGCCGGAGGCGTTGGCGGAGGCGGTGGTGCGGGCGCGGGCCCACGGGTTCCCATGGCTGGTCCTGGGTGGGGGGTCCAAGGTGCTCGTCCCCGACCAGGGGTTCCCGGGGTTGGTGGTCCTGACCTCCGGGCTCACCGGCTGGCACGAAGAGGACGACCTCCTGCGGGTGGGGGCGGGGGCGGCCCTGCCCAAGGCGGCCCGCCACGGCCTCGCCAAGTTGGCGGGGATCCCGGGCACGGTCGGGGGGGCGGTGGCGATGAACGCCGGCACCACGTACGGGGCCATCGCCGAGCAGGTGGTGTGGGTCCGGGCCCTCCTTCCGAACGGGCGGGTCCATACGTTCCGGCCCGAGGAATGTGGCTTCACCTACCGTGACTCCCTGTTCCGTCGGGTGCGCCTGCCGGTGTTGGAGGTGGGACTCCGGCCGGTTCCCGGCCCGGCGGTGGAACCCCTCCTCGCCGAGCGGCGCGGGAGCCAGCCCCTGAACTTGCCCTCGGCCGGGTGCGTGTTCCGCAACCCCACGGACGCCCCACCCGCGGGGTGGCTGATCGACCACGCCGGCCTGAAGGGGGCGCGCATCGGCGACGCGGTGGTGTCGGAGCGGCACGCCAATTTCATCTGCAACCTCGGCCGGGCCCGGGCCAGCGACGTGTTGGCCCTGGTGGAGCGAATCCGCGCCCGGGTCGAGCGGCTGTTCGGGGTGTGGCTGACGCTGGAGCTCGAGGTCGTGGGGGAGTGATCCGGGCATTTCGGGCCGGCTGCCTGGCCCTGGTATTGGCCGTCCTGCTCGTGGCCACCCTGCGCTGGGGGGGATGGTGGCGGATCCGGGAGGTCCGCGTCCCCGAGACCCGCTATTTCACCACCGAACAGTTGACAGAGATTCTACTGGGTGCTAATGTACTCCGATTGGACATTAAGGGAGTCCGGGACGTGGTTCGGCGTGACCCGAGGGTCCAGGAGGTGCGGATCAGGGTTCGACCGATATGGCAGCGGGTTGAAGTGGACATCCGGGAAAGGGAGCCGGTGGCACAGGTTCGGCTGAAGCAAGGGCAGGCGGTGTGGGTAGACGCCGAAGGGGTGATCCTCGGGGTTGCGCCGGAGGCGGCGTTGGTCGGCATAGTTCCCGAAGGGCCGCGGGTCCGTCCGGAGGCGGTGGCCGCGGCCTTGTCCATCGCTCGTCTCGATCCCGAGCTGCGCACGTCCTTTCCCGTGTTCGACGCTTCTGATCCGGACTGCGTGGTAGCCAAGGGAGCTGGGGGCCCCACCCTCCTCCTTGGTGCGATTGGTCAGCTCGGCGACAAACTCGCTATCCTAGAAGGGTTATGGGACATGGATGGACTTGCCAAGTACGCGGCGGTGGACCTGCGGTGGGGGGACCAGGTGATCCTCACAAGACGCCGATGAGGGTGGTGGTCGGATGAGGCGGGAGCGGCTGGTGGTGGGGTTGGACGTGGGGACGACCAAGGTGGCCTGTCTTGTGGCCAACGTGGTCGATGATTTCATCGAGATCATCGGCATGGGGATGGCTCCTTCCCGGGGTCTGGAGAAGGGTGTGGTGGTGGACATCGGCCGCACCATCCAGTCCATCCGCAAGGCGGTGGAGGAAGCGGCAAACATGGCCGATATGAAGGTGGAAAGTGCCTACGTGGGCATCGCCGGGAAACACATCCGGTCCCTCAACAACTCGGCTACGGTGTCCATTACCCGCCCGGATCGCATCATCACCGCGGAGGACGTGCGGCGGGTGGTGGAGGCGGCCCGGACGATGCCCCTGGCCCCGGACGTGGAGCTCATCCACGTCATCCCGAGACAGTACATCGTGGACGGCCAGGAGGGGATCACCGACCCGGTGGGCATGACCGGCACGCGCCTCGAGGTGGACGTGCACATCGTGATGGGGTCGGTGACCGCGGTCCACAACCTGGTGCGGTGCGTGGAAGCCCTCGGGATCAGCATCGCCCAGATCGTGCTCGAACCGCTGGCCTCCTCGATGGCCGTGCTGTCCTCGGCGGAGAAGGAGCTCGGGGTGGTGCTCCTCGACTGCGGCGGCGGGACCACCGACCTCTCCGTGTTCCGCGGTGGGGACATCTGGTTTTCCAAGACCATCCCCATCGCCGGGGAGCACATCACCAACGACATCACCGTGGGCCTTCAGACCCCGATCGAGGAGGCGGAGCGGATCAAGAAGGCGTACGGGACCTGCCTTGTGGACGCGGTGGGAGACGAGGAGAAGATCGAGGTCGCCACCATTGGCGGGGAAGGGACGAAGACCGTGTCCCGCAAGAAGCTCGCCAAGATCATCGAGCCGCGGGTGGAGGAGATCCTGGATCTGGCGATGCAGGAGGTGGAGGACGCTGGGTACCGCGACCTCATCCCGGCGGGGATGGTCATCACCGGGGGCACGGCGTTGCTGGACGGGATGGTGGAGTTCGCCCAGCGTCGCTATGGGATCCCTGCCCGGCGTGGCAGCATCCCTCAGGGCATCCACGGCCTGCGGGACATCGTGGAGTCCCCGGTGTTCGCCACCGGGATCGGGCTCCTCAAGTACGCGGTGGAGGGGCGTGACTTCGTGCGCTCGAAGCGATCTCGGTCCGGGGTCGCCGGCGGGGGCATGTTCAACAAGCTGTTCCGCTGGTTCCGCAAGTTCTTGCGGGGGTGAACGGGGATGATGGGCGAAAGCCCGGCCAAGATCATGGTGGTGGGGGTGGGCGGTGGTGGCGGAAACGCGGTCGACCGCATGACCCGGGCCGGGCTCACGGGCGTGGAGCTGGTGGCGATGAACACCGATGTCCAGGTGTTGGAGATGGTGGAGGCCCACCGACACCTCCAGATCGGGATCAAGCTCACCGGGGGATTGGGGGCGGGCGGGGACCCGGAGATCGGGCGGCTGGCGGCCGAGGAGTCCCGGGAGGACATCGCCGACCTCCTGGAGGGCTTGGACATGGTGTTCGTCACCGCAGGGATGGGCGGTGGTACCGGCACCGGGGCCGCCCCGGTGGTGGCCGAGGTGGCCAAGGAGCTCGGCGTCCTCACCGTGGCCATCGTCACCCGGCCGTTCTCGTTTGAGGGCCTGGCCCGGGCCCAGAAGGCGGAAATGGGCATCCAGCGTCTGTCTAAGAACGTGGACGCCATCGTCACCATCTCCAACGACCGCCTGCTCAAGGTCGCCCCCCCGGACATGCCCCTCACCCGGGCGTTCGAGCTCGTGGACGAGGTCCTCCGCCAAGGGGTGCAAGGGGTGACCGAGCTCATCACCGTGCCCGGCCTCATCAACCTGGACTTCGCCGACGTGGAGGCGGTGCTCAGGGGGGCGGGGACGGCGATGATGGGGATCGGCGAAGCGGAGGGGGAGAACAAGACCCGCGAGGCGGCCCGCAGGTCCATCTCCTCGCCCCTCCTCGACTTCAGCGTCAAGGGGGCGAAGAAAGCGATCCTCAACATCACCGGCGGGGATGACCTTACCCTGGAGGAGGTCACCGCCGCGGCCGGGGTGATCCACGAGGCCCTGTCGGACAAGGCTGACCTCATCTTCGGGGCGACGATCCGGGAGGGAATGGAGAAGGCGCGGGTGACCGTGATCGCCACCGGGTTCCCGGCTGTGGCCGGGACCGAGGTCATCGGGTCCGAGGAAGAGACGATCCTGGAGCGGTACGAGCGCGAAGGCATTCGCGACGATTACGACATCCCCACCTTCCTCCGGCGGGCCCGCCGCCAAGAGCTCCCGTAGAGCCGGTGGATGGCAAGCCACCCTCGGTTCTCTGGTGGCCCTGGCTACTCTGGGAAGCGGTGGGTGATGGGCATCCGGCGCCCCATCCCGAACGCCTTCGGGGAGACCTTGATCACGAGCGGGAGTTGCTTCCGCTTGTACTCCGAGGCGTTGAGCCGGCGTAGGGCGTCGCGGGTGACGCTCTCGCCGAACCGGGCGGCGAGCTCGGTCCAGGACATGTTCTCCACCACCAGCGCCTGCACAAGAGGGTCGAGGACGTCGTACGGCGGGAGGTCCTGGTCGTCCCGCTGGTCCGGACGAAGCTCGGCCGACGGCGGCCGGGCCATGACGGGTTCCGGGAGCAAGGCGCGGCCGGCCTCCTCGTTGATGTGGTGGGCCAAGGCATAGACCTCGGCCTTCACGAGATCGCCGATCGGGGCCAGGGCTCCCACCGTGTCCCCGTACAGGGTGTTGTAGCCCATGGCGATCTCCGACTTGTTGCCCGGGCACAGCACCACGTGTCCGGTGGCGTTGGCCAGGGCCATGAGGAGAAGCCCGCGGATCCGGGCCTGGAGGTTCTCCTCCACTATCCCGCTCACCGGGACGTGGGGGGCGAGGCTCGCCCGCAGGGCATCGAGCGCGGGATCGATGGGGATCATCAGGAGGCGGATCCCCAGGTTGTCGGCCACGGCATGGGCGTTTTCATGGGAAAGCTCTCCCGTGTACGGCCCGGGCAGGAATGCCCCCAGCACCCGCGTTGGGCCTAAGGCCTGGCAGGCCAGGGCTGCCACCACCGCCGAGTCCACGCCGCCGGAGATCCCGATCACCACACCGGGGAGCCCGTTCTTCTCCACGTAGTCGCGGATCCCCATCACCAAGGCCTGGTGGATCTCGGCGATCCCGTCCTCCGGCGGCGGGGCCACCGGTACCCCGGCCGTGTCGAAGAGGTACACCCCCTCGGTGAACGAGGGCGCGGAAAGGAGGAACGCCCCATCGGGCCGGACGGCGAACGATCCACCGTCGAACACGAGCTCGTCCTGCCCTCCGGTGAGGTTGGCGTAGACAAACGGGGCCATGGCGAGCTCCGCCCACCGTCGGGCGAGGGCGTGGCGGATCGCGGGCTTGCCTTGGAAGTACGGGGATGCGGACACGTTCACGAGAAGATCCACCCCGGCCGCGGCCTGGGCGGCCAGCACCCCGCCCTCGTACCAGAAGTCATCGCACACCGACAGCCCCAGGTGCAGGCCTTGCCAGGAGTGCACGGCGACCTCGGTCCCGGGGGCGAAGAAGCGCTCTTCCTCGAACACGTCGAACGAGGGCAGGCGCTGCTTGGCTTGGTGGCCAACGATCTCGCTGTCTGCGATGAGGAAGGCCGTATTGTACAGGGCTAGGTCGCCGCCGAACGCGGCTGCCGACGGGTCGGCCCGGTTGGCCTCCCGATGCCCGGCCCGCAGGACGTGGCCGATGACCACCGCGATGTCCTGGGTTGCCTCCACCACGGCGTGGAACTCCGCCTCCGCGGCATCGAGGAACCCGCGGCGCAGGAGGAGATCTCGGGGGGGATACCCGAGGAGGGCGTGCTCGGGAAACACCACCAGGTCCGCGCCCTGGCCTCGGGCCTCGCCGATGGCGGCCACGATCTTGGCCCGGTTCCCGGCGAGGTCTCCCACCGTGGGGTTGATCTGCCCGAGGGCGATCTTCACCGGCGGTCCTTGTCCGCGCCCACGCAGTAGGTGACCCAGCTCGGGGCGTCGAGCAAGCGGTCGGCGTACTCGAGGATCGCCATGTCGTTCCCGGCGAGGAGCCGCGTCCGGGCATCGGAGAGCGCGGCATGGGATTCCTGATCGGGGAACTGGCGTGGTCTGAACTTGGACATCCGGCGGCGCAGAAACCCGGACAACCTCACCATGGCCCCAGCGTATACCCGGATTGCCCCCGTCCTGTCAAGAGGCCATCCGGCAGCCACTGGGCCGATCACCTGAGGCTATAAAGGTCGCCCTTCCGCCTGGGCTGGGAGGTGAGGCATGCGGTGGGATGGGTAAGCCACAGGCGGAAAGGCGCAAACTTACGGGCGGAGTATACCGGAAGCCTGCCCCGGGGTCGAGGGAGGGAGGGGATCCATTGGAACCGGGGTCCGGCGGAAGGTGAAACCTTCCCTTGCTCCCAATTGTGTATTCTTTCAAAGGCTAAGAACGGTTGTGCCCCGTTGTCTACTCTTTGTTGCGTCCCACTCCAGACCATGAGGTTGCTTCCACCCGCCCCAGTCGCGATCGGCCAACCAGTTGCCGAGGGAGGACCCCGTGGACATGGGGAGGGCCAAGGAGGGGTGTCACATGCTGTGCAAGGGTTGGGGCGTTGGGCTGTGCATCTTGTGGGCCTTGCTCGGGGGGCGCAGACGTACGGTCCGGGCGAGATCTGGTACGGTGGGGTCTACCATCGGATTTGTG